>CAYFQA010000031.1:0-9012 GCA_964345145.1 uncultured Muribaculaceae bacterium
ATAAATAATAACAGTTTTTTTATCACTTGTCAACGCCAAGTGCTAAAAAATGTAAAATTTCACTAAACTTTCACTTATAATTGTCATAAAGAATGAAAATAATGTTATAATGTTATTGGTGGTATAACATGGAATTTATTAGTATGAAAGACTGCTATAAAATATATCGAAATGGAGTAACCGCAATTGCTTCTTTAAATTTAACAATATCTAAAGGAGAATTTGTTTTTATTATAGGTTCATCTGGTTCAGGAAAAAGCTCAATTATCAAGATGCTTTATCGAGAAGAAAAGCCAAGTAAAGGTGAAGTTTATGTTGCTGGAATAAATGTTGCGAAATTAAGAAATAATCGAGTTTATAAATTAAGAAGAAGAATTGGAATTGTTTTCCAAGATTTTAAATTATTACCAAATTTAAATGTTTATGAAAATGTTGCTTTTCCATTAGAAAGTTTTGGTATGAAAAAATCAGAAATTAGAGAAAAAGTTTATAAAGCTCTTGATCGTGTTGGTTTAAGAGAAAAGTATAGAAGTTTTCCAAGAGAGTTATCTGGCGGTGAACAACAAAGAGTTTGTATTGCCAGAGCAATAGTTAATGAACCTAAACTTTTAATTTGTGATGAACCAACTGGTAATTTAGATGCTGATACTTCAAAAGAAGTAATGGATGTGATTGAACAAATTAATAAAGAAACAAAAACAACTGTTATTATGGCAACTCACTCTAAAGAAATAGTTAACAGAATGAAGAAAAGAGTAATTTGTATTGAAAATGGTGTTTTAGTATCAGATAAAGAGAAAGGAACATATAAGACTCATGAAAATATTAAGACTGCTTAAAACTGGTATAAGTGATGCTTTTAAAGGAGTTTTTAGAAATTTTAGTTTGAGTATTGCTTCTATTTTTTCAATTGTTATAATGTTACTTCTTGTTTCAGTTTCCATTATATTATCGACTAATTTAAATAATATTACTGAACAAATAGAAAAGGATATAACAATTGTTATTTTTATGCAAAAAGATGCGACAGAAGCTCATATTAATTCTTTAAATAAAAAATTAACGGAAGAAGATAATATTAAAGAAATAAAATTTCAATCAAAAGCAATGATTAAAGAACAGATGAGCAAAGATTCAGATACTTATAAAGCGATATTAAGTCAATTTGATGATCAAAACGTTCCTTTAAAAGATACATTTTTAGTTAAAGTTGAAGATGTTAGATATATTGGTGATACAGCAACTAAAATTAAAAGTTATGAAGAAGTATCCGCTGTTCAATATGGCGAAGGAATGATTGAACAGTTAGTTTCAGTATTTTCAGTTATTGAAAAAATAACTTATGGTGTAGTTATTGGTATGATTTTAGTTTCAGCATTTTTAATAAGTAATACTATTAAAATAACGATTTATAGTCGTCGAACAGAAATTGATATAATGAGACTTGTTGGAACATCAAATTTTGCAATTAGGTTTCCGCATGTTATTGAAGGTTTAATAATTGGTTTATTAGGATCAATTATACCAATTGCTGCAACAATATATGGTTATACAATATTATATACAAAAATGGATGGTTTTATTTTTTCGAGAATGTTTACACTAATTAAGCCTTATAATTTTGTTTATGTAATATCAATTGTTTTATTGTTAATAGGATGTATCGTAGGTATGTTTGGTAGTTATCGTGCGGTTAGAAAGTATTTGAAAATATGAAAAAAAGTATAAAAAAAATAATTGCTTTTTCTTTATTAATTATTTATTTTCTTGGAGCAACGCCTGTTTATGCTAAACCAAATACACTAGCTCAATTAAGAAAAGATTTAAAAAGTTTAGAGGCGCAAAAAAGAAAGAATGATGCTGCTAAAAAAATGACCAATCAGCAAATTAGTTCTTCAAAAAATACTATTGGTAAATCATATAATGAAATAGAAGTTAATAAAGATCGAGTTGAAGTAGCAAAAGAAAAAGTTAGAGTTTCTAAAGAAAACATTGTTAAACAAAAAAATCAAATGAATGAAGTTATTTATGCTCAACAATTATCTTCAGGAAGTAATGAATATATGGAATATATATTTGATGCTGAAAATTTAACTGATTTAATATATCGTTTTGCTGTTTCAGAACAGATATTAGAATGGCAAAAGGAAGAAATAAAAAAATTTGAAAACTTAGTACAGGTTAATGAACAATTACAAGTTGATTTAGTTAAAAGAGAAGTTCAATTAAATAATCAAATTAATTCTTTGGAAAAAAAATTGGTTAGTTTAGGAAACCAATTAGCAGAAATATCAGAAATTTCTGTTGATATTGAAGATGATATTAAAAGTGCAAAAGAATATATTAAATTTGTTGAAAAAGCTGGTTGTGAAGAAAATCAAGATATTGATTATTGTTTAAGAGTAGTAACTGATACAGGGTTTAGATATCCGTTGAAATCAGGAAGAATTACCAGTAATTTTGGTTATCGTAAATGCCCAATAACAGGTAAAACTAAATTCCATAGTGGCGTTGATTTAGGTGGTAACTCTGAGGGAACGAATGTTTATGCATCGGCAGCTGGTGTTGTTGGTAAAGTAATTAAACAAGCTCGCTGTGGTGGCAATAGTGTTTATTTATGGCATAATGTTAAAGGTAAAAAATATACTACTTCCTATACTCATTTAAAAGAAATAAAAGTTAAAATTGGTGATATTGTAACGAGTGAAACGGTCGTTGGTACAGTTGGTGGAGGAGCTTCGACCAAATGGTATGATAAATGTACAACAGGACCTCATTTACATTTCACAATGGCGACAGGTCATTATGGTGGTTCAGGAAATGACTCTTATACAGCTTATTCTACATATTTAGTTAGAGTATTTGATCCAGTGAAATATTTAGGCATAAAAAGTCCGTTTTCAGGTAGATAGGATGATTATATGACTTTTACAACAAGAATAAAAGATGAAATTACAAAAATTGAAACAAATGTTGTTGAATCGTTAACAGAACTTCTTATCTATTTAAAATTTAATGGAGATTTTCAAACTGATAAAATAACAATTATAATTGAGAATGCTTCTGTTGCTAGAAGAATATTTAAATTATTAAAAGAAAATTATGGAATAAATATAAATTTAACCATAAGAAGACAAAATAAATTAAAAAAAAGAATATTATATATTTTAACAATTAAAGAAAAAGTTCAAGATATTCAAAAAGATACTCAATTAGTAGATGAATATACATTAGATTCATTTGAAGAAAAAGCTTCCTTTTTAAAAGGGGTCTTTTTAGCTTGCGGATCAATTAATGATCCGAAATCTGGATCATATCACGCTGAATTTTTAGTTAAAAATCATAAAGATGCTAAATTAATTAATAAAGTATTACATTCATTAAAATTTAATAGTCGTATTTTAAAAAGAGAAAGAGGTTATATGATTTATTTAAAATCTGCCGAAGAAATAAGTGATGTAATAAGAATTTTAGGAGCAATGAATTCTTTATTTTATTTTGAAGATATTAGAATTTATCGTGATCATAAAAATATGGTTAATAGATTAAATAATTGTGAACAAGCAAATGTAGAAAAAGTGTTTAAAACTGCTCAAGAGCAAATAATTAAAATTAATTATTTGAAAGAAAATGATTTAATCGAACTTTTAGATGATAAAACTAAAATAATAATTGAGTATAGAATTAAATACCCAGAAAGTTCTTTTCAAGAATTGGCTGAAATTATTTCTTTAGAAACAAATTTTAAAATATCAAAATCTGGAGTTAATCATCATTTTCGTAAGATTAGTCAATTAGTTGAAAGGCATCAAAAAAACAAATAAAACTTTACTTTAGTTAACATTTGTCATATAATAGCCGGCAATTAGGGGATTAATATGAAAATTAAAAATGTTTTAGTAGAGTATACAGGAGACGAAACAACTGCTAATTTAACAAAAATTGCTAAAAAAAGAATAAAATATAAAATTTTGCGAAGTACAAATAACTTTGTTGTGTTTACACAAAGAAAATCACCTACTTTTAATTTTGAAACATTTTATAAAAACATTCTTACTGCTAAATTTATTGTTGGTTTAGATAAAAATGATGCAAATGCAAAAAAGGAACATGAAACAAAGTTGTTAATTAGACATAATAGTGATGAAAATGCGATTTACATGTGTTGTGAACAACATTTACCTTTCTTAACTCATGAATTATATCATTTAGGAACAAATAAAAAAGAAAATAATCTTTATAAAATAGGTTTTAAAATGTGTACTACTGATGGTAAATTATTTTTAGGTATAATGCTTAATGAAGGTTATACTGCCCTTTTAGATTATAATAATTTTGGTATCGATAGTTATTTTGTTGAACGAAATATAATGTCTATTATTAATGGTATTATTGGCTCAAAACAAATGACTAAATTATATTCAGAAAGCAATCTAATTGATTTTTTACTCTTAGCTAAAGATAAAGATATTATCGATGAGATAACAATTATGAGTCCTATTTTAGATGCAAGACATCTTACAAATAGGATTAGTGAAGAAGAAGCAAATAAATTATTCGAATCTATGGAATCTTTGTTTGTTAAATCTTTAACTTTAAATCCTGTTGCAGCTAAATATGTTAATCAAAATTTAATAATATATATGGACATGATAACAGAGTTAATTAAAGATGTAGATATCCAATTAGAAGAAAAAAAGAATTTATGCACACAAGTAATAAGTTCAATTATAAAAAAAATATATACTGAAAATAGAAAATTAACATTTAATCCTTAAAAATAACCTTTTAAAAGTTAACAATAATATTAAAATGATAAGTTGTTATTTAGTTTGCTTTGTATTATACTTATATTAGGGTGAGGTAGATGAGAGAGAAAAATATAATAACAAGATTTTTCGATGAACTTTTAATAGTTTTAAGTAAAATAATCGATAATTTACTAAATATGAAAGCAAAACAATTAATTAGATTTATTATAGAACTTATATTGATAACAATAGTTATTTTAATATTAAAGACTCCATTCGATATAATTAAAGAATTAGGAAAAGCGGGAATAATTTTTTTGTTTTTCCCTATTTCAAAAATGTTTTCTTTGATTTGGACAATTATTCTTGAGAGTACTTATTTATTATTTGCTATAACTTTATTTATATATATTTTTAATAAAAAATATACAAATCATAAATTAACAAAAAGTAAAAAAGGTGAATATCAGAAAGCTTTTACAGAGCTATATAAAGCATTGATAATTACTGTTAGTTTTCCACTATATTTAGCATTAATAATTTTAATTTTATTATTGATGTTGGCCATATATTTACTTTCTCAAGGAATAACATATATTAGTATTATTCCAATAATAGTTTCTTTATTAGCATTAGATATAATTGCGATATATATTGTTACTAAATATATTAAAAATAATAAAAAGAAGAAAGTATTAGTTAGAAGAATTACAATTGTATCGATATTAATTTTAGCAATGGGATTAACATTATTAACGTTTGAAATACTTGATACTAAATTTCAAAAAGGAGTATTGCCATTAAACGATTATAACGTTAAGGCTGAAACATTAAGAACAAGTATTGATGGAAAAACAAAAATTATTTGTAATGGTTGCCATAATAAATATGAATTGTTATATGATAATAAGCTGAATAGTGAGATTATTATTGAAATATCATATTATGACCAATTTGTTCAATCTATGTTTTCTACTGATAAAAATTTAATTGTTATAAATAGTAGAAAATTAAATATATTTAATCCAGATATGCAAGAATATTTAATTGAAAATTTAAGAAAAAAAGAAATATATGATTATAAATTATTACATAAAAAACAAATGACAATTTGGGTTAATGAAAATGATGTTAGTAATTTAGAAATAAAAGTAAATTAGGAGGAAGTATGTCAAAACAAAAATTAAAAGTAGTAAGATTAAAAGACAATAAAGAAGTAAGATATGAGTATAATCCAAAAAGCGAATTTGTAAGTTTTACAATAAAGTTAGTTATTAATACAATAGTTATTATGCTCGCTGCTAATTTATTTAAAGGAATGAGTGTTACTAATTTTTGGTATGCAATGATTGCAGCTTTAATCATCGCAGCTCTTAATCAATTTATTAGACCTTTTTTAGTTGCAGTAACATTACCTTTAACTATTATAACTTTCGGGTTATTTTATCCTTTTATAAATGTAATAATATTACAATTAACTAGTTTGATTATGAGTAAACATTTTCAAGTTGAAGGAGTATTAATAACTTTATTAATCTCATTCTTTATATCATTTATGAACTATTTGCTTGAAAGTTTAGCTTTAGGAAGGGAAAATAAATGAACCCAATATTAATTCAAATAGGAAATATAGAGATAAGATGGTATGCAGTTTTCATTATAATTAGTATTATAATTGGTTATATTATGATTAAATATGAGGCTCATAGATTTGGAATTCAAAAGGATTTAATTTTTAATATGATTTTTTGGACAATAATACTTGGCATTGTTGGGGCTAGATTATATTATGTAATTTTTAATTTCCATTTATATAGAAACAATTTAGGTGAAATAGTTCAAATGTGGAAAGGCGGACTTGCTATTCATGGTGGAATAATAGGTGGAGCCTTAGTCATAATTTATTATGCCAAAAGATATAAAATAGAAGTTTTAAGATTATTCGATATATTTGTTGTACCATTAATATTAGGCCAAGCTATTGGTCGTTGGGGTAATTTTTTTAATTCAGAAGCACATGGTCCAGCAACAACATTAGCGCATTTAAAAAGTTTAAAAATTCCAGAATTTATTATTAAAGGTATGAATATTGGCGGAGTATATTATACACCAACATTTTTATATGAATCATTATGGTGTATTTTAGGATTTATAATTTTATTAATTGTGAGAAAAAATAAATATATTAAAGTTGGTCAATTAACTGCAATATATTTTATGTGGTATAGTTTTGGTAGATTTATCATTGAAGCAATGAGAACTGATTCTTTAATGTTTTTAGGATTTAAAGTCGCTCAGTTAGTATCTGTAACATTATTTATTGCTGGCGCAGTAATATATATTTATAAATCACGAAAAAACAAATTCGAAGATTTGTATAATAGTGATTCAGAGAAAATTAGATATTAGAGGTAATTTATGATTTATGATTTAATTATAGTTGGAATGGGTCCATCAGGAATGAATGCGGCAATATATGCTAAACAAAGTGGAATGAACATCTTAGTCTTTGAAAAAAACATTCCAGGCGGATTAGTAAATACAGCGAGTAATATTGATAATTACTTAGGTTTTAATAATGTAATTGGTCCAGATTTAGCTTTTAAAATGTTTGAACATTTTAAAAGTTATGATATACCTTTTAAAATGAATAATGTTTATGAAATTACAATTGAAAACAATATAAAATTAGTTCATACAGATGAAGATGTTTATAAAGCAAAATCTGTAATAATTGCAACGGGCCGTAAAAATAAAAGATTAAATTTAGAAAATGCAGATAAGTTAGAAGGAAATGGAATAAGCTACTGTGCTTTATGTGATGCTAATTTATATCGTAATAAAGATGTTGCAGTATATGGTTTTGGAAAAAACACTATTGAAGAATCTATATATTTAACTAATATGTGTAATAGAGTTTATTTTATAAATAAATTGAAAAAATTAATAATAGATGAAACTTTAGAAGAAAAAATTAAAGAAACAAAAAACTTAGAAATAATTAATGATATTGAAATAATTAAATTAAATTTAGAAGACAATAGACTATATTCGATAATACTATCAAATAATCAAGAATTAATTATTTCTGGATTATTTATTCAATTAGGATATGAACAAGCATCGGATTTAGTTAATAAATTAAATATTACTAATGATTTAGGATATATAAAAGTGGACAACAATCAAGAAACAGAAATAAAAGGATTATTTGCGTGCGGTGATATAATTCAAAAAAAAGTATATCAAATAAATAATGCAGTAAGTGAAGGTATGATCGCAGCAATTAATGCAAATAAATATGTTAACAGCGGAAGGAATAATGAGGAATAAAAAATATCTAACAATTATATCAATATTAACAACACTATCATTTGTGATAGGTTTTTCATATGCATATTTTACAGCAATAGTAATAGGTAATGATACATCAAGTACTCATGTAGTTAAAACAGGTAAAATGGAACTTACTTATAATGGTACAAATACAATTGATATGCAAAATGCAGTTTCACCAACAACAAAATCAGTAACATTTACAGTAACAAACATGGAGTACATGTTTGCTGATTGTTCTAGTCTTAATAGTTTAGAATTAATTTCATTTGATACAACAAAAGTAATAAATATGGCTGGTATGTTTGCAGCAACAACAAACTTAAATGATTTAAACTTAAACAATATGAATATAGATCAAGTTACATGGTATGATAATATGTTTTTGGACACGAATCAATATATTACAATCCGAGTTGGAAACCCTGATTTACAAACATGGATTGAAAATAGATTATCTGAGAGTTATATATAATGGCAATGTAATAGTTATGCCATAAATTATTAAATATTTGGTAGGTGATTTTATGCCTAATTCAATTGTAATTGCTTATTTAGGAGATGCTGTATATGAATTATATATTCGTAAGTTTTTAGTATCTGAAATTGTTAAAATAAAAGATATTCAAAAAGAAAGTTTAAAATATGTTTCGGCTAGTAGTCAAAGAAAACATTTAGAATGTTTAATTAATAATAATTTTCTAATTGAAAAAGAAATGGAATATGTTAAAATAGGCAGAAATATTAAACACGGAAAAAGCAAAAGTACAGATATTGTGACTTACCGTTTAGCTACTGGTTTAGAATATTTAATAGGCAGATTGTATTTGGAAAATAATATTAAAAGAGTTGAAGAAATAATGAATCATATTATAGGAGGTTAATTATGTTAGTATATGGAAAAAATGTATTTAATGAAATAAGT
>CAYFQA010000032.1:0-8857 GCA_964345145.1 uncultured Muribaculaceae bacterium
TGGATCTGATAAATTACTTAACATGTCTTCTTTATGATAATAACCTTGATTTAATTCTTTAATTTTATTTAATAAATTATATATTCTTTCTAATTGACTAATTTTAGTAGATTTTTCTACTGTTTTCATTTCTTGATCTACATTACTTATAACAGCTCTATCTTGTTGTTCTTCTAATTTATATAAATCAGAAATTATTGCTATACCTATAAGTGATTTATGATGACCATAGCCATAAAAGTAATCAAATACTTCTTCTCGGCTTTCAATTAGTTCTTCTCTTTCAATTATTTTTGATCTTTCTTTATCATCTTTAATAATTGGCATGATTGCATTATATCCCGTTGCATATAATGGTTGATTGCTATTATTGTTTTCTATTTCATAAATTAATTGTTCATAGTCTCTTATTTGGTAATCAACTTCCATTAAATAATCTAAAATTACATTTCTGGCCATAATTCCTAAAGAATCATCTTCCAACATCTTTTCATATTCTTTTTGAAGTTTTTCTAATCTTCCTAAGATTATTTGATATTTTGCTAATATCATTCCTTCTCGATCTACACTCATAATGTTTTCTTTCATAACTACACTCTTTTTATAGTCTTACTCTAATTGGATAATTTCTTCTTCTATCCATTTCTAATTTAATAACTTGTGCTTCTTCTTCATTCGCACTTGCTATTATTAATTTATTAGCTTTTTCCTCTGTTCGATAACCTTTTCTTCTAAGTCTTTCAATTCTTTTTCCTAACATTTTTTCTTTTAATGAAACTAAATTAGATTTTGAACTTCCATACATCGGATGAGCAATATCATTTACTTTTTCTTCTTGATGTTTTATTTCTTTATCTAACATACTTTTTCTATTAAATAATTTTAATAGTTGTTTATATTTTTTTAGTGTTGTTAATTTAATATTTTTACCAGCTTCTTTATCAAAATAATATCTAATTAAATCATATTGACTATTATCTAATGCTACTAAACGATTATGAACAGCTCTTCCTTCATCAGTTCTTAATAAATTAGCATCTTTAATATCTTGAAATCTTAATTCAAATTTTTTTATTTGAGTCTCATATTCTTTTAATCTTTTTCTTGCTTCTTCACTTTTAATTATTCTTGCTGTTTTATCTAAATATAATGGTTCAACTGAATGTTCTATTTGTTCACATATTTCTTCATAATCTCTTATTTGATAGTCAACTTCCATTAATCTATTTAAAATAATATCTTTAACATATGTATGAGGATACACAGGAAAACTATGATTTCTTAACATTAATTCATAATCTTGTTGTTGTCTTTTTAATATTTCAAGCATTTTTTTACTCAGTTCATATATTTCTTGATTATTTCTTGATATCATAATTAAATCTCCTTTATTACATCATTAATTTTCTTGATTTTTCTTCATCTAATAATATTAATTCATTTACTTTTCTAATAGATTTTTCACGTTTGTTTTCTAAAGAACCTTTTCTTATTATTAAAACATCTTCATAAACATCAAAATCTTGAAACCCCGGAGTATCATCTAAAGGATTATTTATTTCTCTTAGCATTCGATAATACATTTCAGTTTCTTTATCTCTATTTTGATATTCTTCTAATAATTCTGTAGTTCTTACCAAACTTTTTTCAATGTTAGCTAATTTTTTTAATAAATAACTTACTCTTTGATATTCTCTTAATCTAGTTAATCCATTTACAACTTTTGATTCTTGAGATAATGAACTACTAATAATATCTGTTTGTTTATTTTTTAGTTTTACTAATTCTTTTAGTATATCTAAACCTTGATCAGTAACTAATTCCCCTTTATCTTTTAAATCATTTAATCTAAAATCTAATCTACTCATTGCAATTTCTAATGAATTTAAATCAACTCGATCATCTTCACTTTTAATAATAGGAATTATTCCACTTATTTCTTCTAAATATAATGGATATGCATTAGTTGATACTTCTATTACATTTTCTCCATTTGGTAAATTATCATCTACATGTACATAATCAAGTCCTGATGAATTAGATACTAAATGCCATAAATCTCTATAATCTCTTAATTGATAATCAACTTCCATTAAATGATTTCGAACAATATCTTTAGATTCTTCATTTAAATAATCACTTTCTAACATGCTTTCGTATCCCGATTGTAATTCTTTTAGTCTTATTAATATATTTTCATAAGCTCTTAAAATCACATCATTGTTTTCATTTACAATGTTTTTTTCCACTAGTCCCGCCTCCTTGGTTGCATACTATAGCACGTTTAGTCAATAATTGAAACATTTTTTATTATTTTTTTATATAAATCGTTATTTTTATATTTATTACTATTTATATACTCTTCACTATCTTTTTGAGCTTGTAATAATATTTTATAATCTTCTTTTAAATTTGCTAGTTTAAAGATCATATCTCCGCTTTGATGAACACCAAATAAATCTCCAGATCCTCTTAGTTCCAAATCTTTTTGACTAATATAAAAACCATCATTACTACTTTCTAAAACTTTTAATCTTTCTACTTCTTTATCACTAATTAAGAAACAATATGAATCATAATCATTTCTACCAACTCGTCCTCTTAATTGATGAATTGTCGCTAGTCCGAACTGATGAGCATCAAAGATTACCATCATCGTTGCGTTTTCAATATCAATACCAACTTCAATTACAGTCGTTGATATTAAAATCTTAGTTTCATTATTTTTAAATCTTGCCATAATTTCATCTTTTTCTTTACCTTTAAGTTTACCGTGAATAATATCAATTGGTATTTTCGAATTAAAAGCATAATCTAATTTCTGTTTTAATTCTAAAACAGTAGTTAAATCTGATTCTTCAATTTCTTCTATTAAAGGAGCAACTACAAATATTTGATGATTATTTTTAATTTCTTCTAACATTTTACTTAAAACTTCTTTAATATTATCTGGATGATATATTTTAGTTTTAATATCTTTCCTATTACTTGGTTTTTCTTTTAAATAAGATATATCCATATCACCATATAAAGTTAAAGCATATGTTCTTGGAATTGGAGTTGCACTCATATAAAGAACATCTGTCATCCTACCTTTATTTCTTAAATTCTCTCTTTGTTTAACTCCAAAACGATGTTGTTCATCTGTAACAACCAAACCAATATTAGCAAAAACTACATTTTCTTGTAATAAAGCATGAGTCCCAATAATTAAATCAATTTCTCCATTACTTAATTTTTCAGTAATATTTTCTTTTTGTTTTTTAGTTAAAGAACCTGTTAATAGTTCAACTCTTAATTTAGTGTTTTTAGTTAAATTTTTAATGTTTTGATAATGTTGGTTAGCTAAGATCTCAGTTGGAGCCATTAAAGCACTTTGATAACCACTTAAATAATTTGCAATAATTGCATTTAAGACTACAACAGTCTTCCCAGAACCAACATCTCCTAATAATAGTCTATTCATAATATTATTAGACATTAAATCATCAATTATTTCTTTAGTTGCTTTAACCTGATCATTAGTCATTTTAAAAGGTAAATCATTAATAAATGTTTCTAACTTTGATAAATCAAAATCTCTTTTAATAGAACTAATAAGTTTTTTTCTTTGACTTTTTAAATAATTAATTTTAAACATAAAAACAAATAATTCTTCATAGATTAATTTTAGTTTTGCTTTTTTTAAATTATTCATATCACTTGGATTATGAATTATATTTAAAGCTTCATCTTTAGGTATTAATTTATATTCTAAATTTAAATGTTCTGGAACATAATCATTAATATCCTTGACACTTTTTAAAGCTTCATTAATGTATTTTGATAGATTAGTATTCGTCAAACCATTGACAAGATGATAAATGCTTTCAATTTTAAAATCTTCAATCTTTTCAAACTTTATATTGGATGCAACAATTTCATTTCTTTTTTTATCATACTTACCTATGACAATTATTTGTCTATTGACATGTAATTGTTGCTTTAAAAAAGCTCGATTAAATATGACAACACTTATTGGTAAATGATTACTTAAAATTCTTAAATTTAAGCGATTAAAATTCTTCTTTATATAATATACTTTTGGTTCTGATTCAACTATCCCTTTAACAACTACTCGGTCTCCATCTTGAGCATTATTTAAATCAATTATTTTATAAAATTGATAACGAAAAGGATAATAAGTGATTAAATCTTCTTGTGAATTAATCCCTAATTTATTTAATAACTTCTCGGTCTTCGGCCCGATTCCAGGCACTTTTTGCAACATTTAATCACTCCTTAAATAAAATTATAACAAAAAGAGTTGACAAATAAAACTTTTTCAACTAGTATATGACTTACCAATTCACTTTATGGCGAATTGGTGCTAGTATCACACTAGCCAACCCCTTTTTATTCTTTGGAACCGACCCAGGGGGCGGTTCCCTTATTGGGAAAAAAAGAACTTTATCAAGAAAGTTCTTTTTTTATTTATATTTGATGTTTATTGGTATATTATTTTTAACTAATGATCGTGCTGGGGCTGTATCAAGTAAGTGTTCTGATAAAGCTTTTAAATGGTCAACTACTTGGTTTTGATATTCTTTTAATGTATCTTTATCATATAATTTATTATGCTTAGAAATTAATTCTTCAGCTTCTTTTTGGTCTAAACTTTTTAATATTTCATTTAATATTTTTATATCTTCTAATGATTCTACATATTTAACTAAAAAAAAAAATATTTTTAAGTCATCTAAATCACAAGTAACTGTATCTAAAGATAAAAAATCTAATAAACAATTTTTATCATAAAGTAAAAGGTAAGTAAATATATACTTTCTAGTATTAATAATTGCCTTGGGTCTTTTATTTCTTTTTCTACATGCTTCTAAATTATATAACATTAAACCTAAATTGTTTTTTTGTTGTTTAAAAGCGATTGTTGAAAAATAACATGGTTCTTCTTCATCGGTAACATCTCTAGTTACAAAGAATGGATTAATATCATTTTTAACTTTTTCCA
Source organism: uncultured Muribaculaceae bacterium (assembly GCA_964345145.1). Lineage (GTDB taxonomy): Bacteria > Bacillota_I > Bacilli_A > RF39 > UBA660 > JAAZHN01. The sequence continues at coordinate 5,009 of CAYFQA010000032.1, forward strand.
TATATTCTCCCTTTGCTTATTATATATTTTTATATTTTCTTGTCAAATAAAAGAGTTCTTACGAACTCTTATTTTTTAAAGATAAATCTAAATAATATTCATATCTTTTTTCTGCAGCTTGTTTATTTAATTCAAATAATTTTTTTGCTATTTCCGGATCTTTTAACTTTAAAGAATTATAACGAACTTCATTATTTAAAAATTCTTCATACTTTTCAAAATTTGGTTTTTGTGAATCCAATATTAATTTATCTTCTTCTGGCTTATATCTCATCAATAAAGAATATCCAACTTGAACTGCTAATTTTTGAGCTTCTGTTCCATTTGACATACCACCTTTAATACCATGTTCAATACAAGGTGCATAGGCAATAACTATTGCTGGTCCATTATGTTCTTCTGCTTCTTTAAATGCATTAATTGTCTGCATGTAATTAGCTCCTAAAGCAACACTGGCAACATAAACATTTGGATATGTCATTGCTATTCTAAATAAATCTTTTTTATTAGTCTTTTTACCATGATTAGCAAATTGAGCTACTTGGCCATAACCACTAGATTTACTAGCTTGACCACCAGTATTAGAATAAACTTCTGTATCTAAAACTAATATCTTTACATTTTCATTACTAGATAAGACATGATCAATTCCACCAAAACCAATATCATAAGCCCAGCCATCTCCACCAACTGTCCAAACACTTGGTCTTGGTAAATATTCTTTTAAATCTAATATTTCTTTTGGAACGTTTTCACTCGGTAATCTATCATATACTTCTTTTGTTATTTTATAATCATCTTTATTTTCTAACCATTTAGTAAATAATTCTTTAACATTATTGTCTACTGCTTCTTTAGATTGTTCCATAACATTTGCTAGACGATTACGAATTTTATTATGACCACTTAAGATACCAAATCCAAATTCAGCATTATCTTCAAATAAGGAATTAGCCCACGGAACTGAATATGGTGTTGAAGGTGCACTTCCACCATAAATACTTGAACAACCCGTTGCATTCGCGATTATTAAATGATCTCCATATAATTGAGATAATAGCTTTAAATATGGTGTTTCGCCACATCCAGCACAAGCTCCAGAAAATTCAAATTTAGGTTTCTTTAATTGACTACCTTTAATTGTAAATAGATTTGGATCTTCAGGATTTTCATAATTATCAAATAAATCATTAGCTATGCTTTGTTTTTCCTCATCAAAATTTCCATATGATAAAGCTTTAGTTGGACAAACTTTAATACATTGACCACAACTTGTACAATTTGCTCCACTAATACTGATTAAGAACTTATTTTCTGGATTTGTTTTCATTTCTTTACCATGATTAGCATATTCATGATCTTTTGGTAAAACAAAAGGTCTAACTACAGCATGAGGACAAACTAACGAACACATCATACATTCAATACATTTTTCTTTGTCCCAAGAAGATATTTGGCTACTTAAATTACGTTTTTCAAACTTTGAATTACCACCCTTAAAAATACCTGTTTTGTATTCTAATAAATCACTTACCTTTAATTTATTACCTTCTCGACTATTAATTATTTCAACAACACTTTTTTTGTATTCTTCATCTTCACTAAAAGTAAAATCAGTTTTTACTTCTATCAAACTTTCATAACCTTCATTAATACAATTTAAATTAGAATTGATTACTTCTTCACCTTTAGTTTTAAAATTTTCTTTTATTTTTCTTTCCATAATTTCTTTATAATCAGAAATACCTAACATATCTAAAAGAATAGTAGCAAAAATAGTATTAATTTTCCCTTTAATATTATGTTTAATTGAAATTGTTTCTCCATCTACTATATACATCTTTATTTTTTTATCCATTATTTGTTTTTTAACACGGTTAGGTAAAAAATCATTTAATTCATTTTCTTTTAAAGTTGTATTTAAAATAAATGTTCCTTCTTCTTTTATTTTTTCTAAACAATCAAATGTCTTTAAATACTTATCTTTAGTAACTACCACTATACTTGGATGATTCACATAATAAGGAGCTCTGATTGGAGTTTTATTAAATCTTAAATTAGATATTGTTGTTCCATTACTCTTTTTAGAATCATATTCAAAATATCCTTGAGCATAAAGATCTTTTTCTTCACCAATTATCTTTATTAAATCTTTAGAAGCACTTACCATTCCATCAGAACCAAAACCATAGATTAACAATTCTTGAAATTCGTTTTCAATTTCATATTCTTCAATTGGTAAACTTAAATTAGTTACATCATCTTCAATTCCAATTGTAAAATTATGTTTTAATTTACCTTCTAACATTTTATAAACAGCTTTAATATCCGCAGGAGTAGTATTTTTAGATGATAAACCATATCTACCACCTACTACTTGCATATTTAACTGACATACAGCACTTTTAACATCTAAATATAATGGTTCACCTTCACTTCCTTGTTCTTTAGTACGATCTAAAACTGCTATTTTTTTAACAGATGAAGGAATTGTTCTTAATAAATAATCACGACTAAAAGGACGATATAAATAGACTGTTACCAAACCAACTTGTTCACCTTTATTATTTAAATCATCAACCACATTTTTAATTGTATCATTAACACTTCCCATTGCGATTATTATTCGATCAGGACTTTCATGACCATAATAAACAAAAGGAGCATAATTAGTATTAGCTAGCTTATTGATTTGACTCATATAATATTCAACAATAGGTAAAACTGCTTCATAATCTTTATTTTTAGCTTCCATTGATTGAAAATAAATATCTTCATTCTGAGCCATTCCTCTTGTATTAACATTATTTAATAAAATTGCTCTTTCTCTAAATTTTTTAATAGCCTCATGATCAACTAATTTTAATAATTCTTCATCTTTTATTTCCTTAATAGTATTTATTTCATGACTAGTACGAAAACCATCAAAGAAATGAATAAATGGTAAACTAGATTTAATAGCCGCGAGGTGGGCAACCGAAGCTAAGTTACTTGCATCTTGAACATTATTAGATGCTAAAATACAAAACCCAGTTGGTCTTGCAGCATATATATCTTGGTGATCACCAAAAATTGATAAAGCATGAGTAGCAATACTTCTTGATGCAACATGAATAACTGCTGGTAACATTTGACCGGCTATTTTATACATATTTGGTAACATTAAAAGTAGTCCTTGGCTTGCTGTAAATGTCGATGCTAAAGTACCACTTTGTAATGCTCCATGAACCATTCCTGCTGCGCCTGCTTCACTTTGCATTTCAATTACTTCAACTGTATCATTAAACAGATTTTTCTTACCCTGACTACTCATTGTATCGATATGCGAAGCCATTGGACTAGAAGGCGTTATTGGATAAATAGCAGATATTTCACTAAATAAATAAGCCTTCTTTGCACATGCTTCATTACCATCTATTATTACTTTCATATAATCACATCCTAATTATAATTATATAATAATTAAGTTTATTAAACAATGTAATTACATGTTTTTAAAAATATTTCTTCTTAATTTTTTTATTATTATTAATATTAATGGAATAATTGGTAATAAATAAATACCACTCATTTTATTAGTATTTTTTGTTATTGTTTTATCTTTTGAAATGTTGTTATTTTCTTTAAATACACAAGGTTTTTCTATATATTTAGTTTCCATAATATATTTTGGTTTTGTTTTATATTTTATTATTTCTTTTTCTAAATATATTGGTTTTTCTATATATTTTATTACTTCTTTTTCAATATATTTAGGCACTTCTTTATATTGAATAATCGGTTCACATTTACTTATTTCCTTTTTTACTTCTTTAAGAATAATAATTGGTTTTTTAATTATTAAATCTT
>CAYFQA010000033.1:0-6368 GCA_964345145.1 uncultured Muribaculaceae bacterium
GTATGTTATTTGAGAAAATATTGCACCCAACAGTTTTTATATAATTATAATGGTATCTACTATTAATATCGGGTTTAATAAATCTTTTTGTTTTATATCCGAAAATTCGCAAATAATCATATATGACTTTTAAATTTTCTAAACGAGCTCCTGAAGCAAGTTTATGACCTCCACCATTAAATTTAGAAGCTACATCATTAATAATTGGTCCTCTTGAACGAATATTGACTTTATATTGTTTAGTTTTTGAATCATAAGAAGCAAATGCCCAAACAATTAATTCTTTTATATAATTAAAATCATTTACCATATTACTTGCAGCAGATGAATCAACACCCATTTCTTTAATTGTTTTTTCTTCTAAAATAATTGAACCAAAGTTATTTTCTGTAATTTCTAAATTAGATGCAATATAACCTTGAAATTTCACTTCAGAAAAAGGTCTTTCATATAATTTAGCATATAATGATTCTTTATCAAAATTATAATTACGGAGTAATTTAGAAACAGTTCTAAAAGTATTATGATTTGTATATCCTAATAAAAATCGATCACTATCGGCAACTATTCCAACAAATAACTTACCAGCTATTTCTGGTGTCATTTTTAATTTAGTACTTAATATAATATCTGCAACTAATTGAGCAGCAGATGAAGCCGTTTCATCAACATAAGTAACAGTTGCTAAATCATATAGATCTTCTTTTGGATGATGATCAATTAAAGCAACGGCATCATATTTAGAAATATCAACACCATCTAATCTTTCTATATTTGGGTTATCAACAACTATTAAAAGAGGTTTAACTAAAGTACTTTCATCCACTTTATCTAAATTGCCTAAAAACTTAAAACGAGAAACGTGGTTACCAACTGCATATACTTTCTTTTTTGGAAACGTTAAAAGAATCGAGTCTCTTAACCCAATTTGAGAAGCAACTGCATCAGGATCTGGTCCAACATGTCTAGCAATTACTATTTCATCATATTTACTTATCAATCTTATTAATTTATTTTTCATTATTCCTCTTATTTAGTAACTAAATCATATGTATCTTGAGCAATCATCAATTCTTCATTAGTTGGAACAATATAAACTAATATTTTTGAATCAGAACTAGATATTTTTGTTAATTTACCACGAGTTTCATTTTTTTCTAAATCTAGTTTAACACCTAAACTTTTTAATTTATCAACTATCATTTTTCTTGTTAAAGAACTATTTTCTCCAATTCCTGCTGTAAAACAAATTACATCAGCGCCATCTAATAAATTATTATACATTGCAACATAATTTGCAGCTCTTCTTGTCATCATTTCTTGAGTTAAAATACATCTTTCATTACCTTCTAAAGCACCATCTTCAATATCCCTTGAATCATTACTTACTTCACTTATTCCTAAGAAACCACTTCTTTTGTTTAGATCTTCCATTACTTCTTGAATAGTTTTATTTTCCTTTTCCATAATATATGGAATAATACTAACGTCTATATCTCCTGATCTAGTACCCATTACTAAACCAGCTAAAGGTGTAAAACCCATTGACGTATCAACACATTCTTTATTTTCATTAATCGCTGTAATTGAAGAACCATTACCTAAATGACAAGTAATAACCTTTAACTTATCATTATTAAGTTCTTCACGAATTTTTAAATCAACATAACGATGAGAAGTCCCATGAGCTCCATATTTTCTAACACCATGTTTTTCATACCATTCATATGGTGTTGCATATAAATATTCAGTTTTTTTCATAGTTTGATGAAAAGCTGTATCAAAAACCACTGCCATTTTAACATCAGGTAATACTTCTTTAAAAGCATTAATACCAACTAAATGAGCTGGATTATGTAAAGGGGCAAAATCCATTAAATCTGGAAAATCTTTTAAAAATTGTTCATCGACTAATGAACTACTCTTATATTTTTCTCCACCACTTACAATACGATGGCCAATTCCTTGTATTTCATTTAAATTATTTACAATTTTATTTTCTAATAATTCATCTATTAGATGTTTAACTGCAATAGCATGATTATCTAAATCTGCTTCTTTCTTAGTTTTTTCACCATCAATTTTAATACTATAAAAAGAATTTGGAATTCCGATTCTTTCAAATGTTCCACTTATTAATTCTTTTCCTTCAGGCATCTCAAATAAAGTAAACTTTAATGATGAACTACCCGCGTTAACTGATAATATTTTCATTTAACTCACCTCTTTTTAATTATAACATATCTTTATATTCATTTTTAGTTACTTTTATTATTTCAGATTCTTTTAGACACTTTTCTATCAAGTTTTCATAATCAATTAAACGTTCATATTCTAAACATTTATCTAATTCTGGATTAATTACTGGATGTTCTGGAACAAATATTGTACAACAATCTTCATAAGGTAAAATACTTGTTTCATATGTATTAATTTTTTTAGAAAGTTCAATTATTTCTGATTTATCAAATGTCGAAAGAGGACGAATAACTGGAATTGTTGTTACACTTTCAATTACCTTCATACTAGTTAATGTTTGTGAAGCAACTTGACCAATTGATTCACCATTAATTAAAATGTGACATTTACTTTTTTTAGCTACTTTTTCACTAATTCGATACATCATTCTTCTTAAAATAGTTATTAAATATTCATGAGGAATATTTTTATAAATACTTTCTTGAATTTCTGTTAAATTTATAACATGTAATTTAATTTCATTACCATAATTAGTTAATAAATCTCTTAATTTAATTACTTTGTTTTTAGCATTTTCACTTGTATGTGGAGGTGATTCAAAATATATAGCCTCTAAACTAACACCTCTTTTTAAAGCCAAATACCCAGCAACTGGAGAATCAATTCCTCCACTTAACATAAGTAAGCCTTTACCAGAAACACCAACTGGTAAACCTTTACTACCTTCTATTTCTTCAAAATAAATATAAGCATGATGATGTCTTATTTCAACGTTAATAAATAATTCTGGATTATGAACATCCACTTTTAGTTTATTAATATTTTTCAAAATAAAAGACCCGATTTTTCTACTTATTTCCATACTTGTTAAAGGATAATCTTTATTACTTCTTTGAGTTATTACTTTAAATGTTTTAAAAACATTATTTTCAATTAGTTTTAAAACTTGATTATTAATATAATCTAAATCATTATTTTCTAATTCATAGCCAATTACTATTTTATGAATACCAAATATATTTTTAATAATCTTAATTATTTCTTCATAATTATCTTCGTTAGGAATAATAAACATTCTAGCTTTATCACTAATTATTTCAACATTAACATTTTCTAGTTTCTTAATAATATTATTTTTTAATATTTTAATAAAATAATTAATATTACCTTTTTTAGTACTTAATTCTGCATATTTTATAATAATTAATTTTTTCATTTTTGATTTAATTCCTTTAATTTATTATAAACATTATCAAAATGATATAAAAAAGTATTTATTTCATCATTAGTCGTTAAATGAGAAATACTTATTCTTAAAGTTGACATTGCTAATTCTTTATCTTTTGTTAAAGCATAAATTGTATTACTCATCTTTTGAACATGCCGTATTAGAAGATATATATATTTCTTTTTCTTCTAAAGCATGAATAAAAGTTTCTGGTTTGATTTTTGGTAAACTAATATTTAAAATATGCGGAATTGAATATTTAGTTTTATTAAATACTAAATCTTCATGTTTTAATAAAACGTTGCAAATTTTTTCATTATGTTTCTTTACTAACTGTTCTTTTTTATTCAAATCATCTAAAGCTAAACGAAGTGCTTTAGATAAAGCTACGATAAGTGGAGTTTTTGGTGTTCCTCCAACTATTTCCGATTCTGTACCAATAATATATGGATCTAATTTTACTTTATTATTTTTATATAAAACAGCTATTCCTAAAGGACCATAAAATTTATGCGCTGTAAAAGATGCTAGATCTAAATCATTTAAATTAATTGGTACTTTACCAATCCCTTGAGTAACATCTGAATGAAATAAAGTATTTGGATTCGCTTTTTTTATTACTTGACGAATAACTTTTAATGGTTGACGAATTCCAACTTCACTATTAACACCACATATACTAACTAAAACTGTATCTTTTTTAATTAAATTTTTTAAATCATCAAAATCAATTAAACCATCTCTTTGATTTTTAACATAATCAACTTTATAGCCTAATGATTCTAATCTTTCAGCTATTTTATATAAAGAGGGATGTTCTAATTTTGACATAATAACATGTTTACCTAGTTTAGGATTACTTAAACAAGTATCAATTAAAGCTATATTATTAGATTCTGTTGCTGACGATGTATAAATAATTTCTGTTTCTTTTATATTTAAAAGTTCAGCAACTTGTTTTGTTGCTTCATTTAATAATTCTTGAACTTTTATTCCAAATTTATGTAAAGAATTCGGATTAGCAAAGTATTCTTTACATACTTTAATATACGACTCTAAAACAGCATCATTCATTTTAGTTGTTGCTGAATAATCCAAATAAATCATCTTTTAATCACCAAATCTATTATATAATGAATTTCAATTAAACTAAAGGCTTAATTTAAAGTTAAAATTAAGCCTTTAAGATATTCTTCTTTCTCATTATAGTTTTTAAAAGATTTTAAATATTGTTTTAAAAAATATATTTTATCTAAATTAGTAGAAAATATTTCATCTGCTAATTCTAATGACTGTTCTAAAAATATTTCGCTATATAAATTTAATTTAGCATATTTATCTAAATTTTCGATTCTTCTTTTTTGAACTATATCATCGTTAAATTGTTTACTTTTAGAATAAGTTAATAAATTTACAAATAAATTAACATTATTTTGCCAAATAACCGGACTTAATGTTCCATTTGGACATCTAAATTCAATTGTATTCATTTCAACTATTTTATTTAAATTATATATATCAACATTTGCAAAATTTACAGTTCGATATCGACTAGTATTCAAATTATTTATAATCCTATATAAAGTTAAATCATCTTGTTTGGCTTCTTCATAAGTATTCCAAAATCTTTTAGAAATCATTTCCGCATATTTTTCTATAGACGGTCGAAAAGTTAAATATTCTCCATAACTAAATCGAAATATTATATTTTCATATACTGACCATAATTTTAAAAAATTCAACCAATGTTCTCTTTCTTCACCTAATGTCTGCGTGCCAATATGAATATGTGAGCCGGCATTATTATATATTTCCGAAACTTCTTTTAAAACTTTACAAACATGATTTAAATCTTGCCAAGTTTTGACATTATCTTTTAAAATTGGAGATAATATTTCTGCTCCCCTATCCAAAGTAGAGTCATCATCCATTTTCCAATCTTTTTTTGCAATTCGTTCCATAATTATACGTTTATTAATACCTTGTTTTACTTTTTCAAATTCCAACTCTAAACCAAATGTTACTGCATCAGAAAAGCCTAATCTATCTCTTAATACAAGATAAAAATCATCTATTAATATAAATAGATCTAACAAATCAGTTCCTTTGAATTGAGAAAGTTTATCATTTTCAGTTGGTTTAATATATTTAAATATTTGTGAATCAAACATAATCTTATTTCACCAACCTATTATAATTATTTCTTTTTATTTCTAGTTTCTTTTCATATTCTTCTTTTTCTAATATAGGATACATTCTTTTTATTTCTTTTTTATTATCAATATATCTTATTTTTAATTTTGATCCTAAAATTAAAGACACTATTAAAATGTTACATCCAGAAAAAACTATCGAAAATAAAATTTTATATGTTTGTTGTTCAGATTCTGTACATTCTACATATTCATATTCATCTAAATCTGTTAAATAAAAAACTGCTTGTAAAAAATCTTCTTGTTCTAACTCTTCTTGAGAGACATTATTTTTTATTTCTTTTTTAATTATAATTCGATCACCAAACAACTTATTTAAATCAATGTTTTCAGTAGTAAATAAAGATATTACTTCTTCTTTTGTTGTTTTTCCAAGTTTATAAACTTCTATTGTTCTTTCATAATTACCATCATCATTTAACTTCCATTTCGAAATACTATTTATTACGTTATATGCATCACCAAACTTTGTAATCTGTTGTATATATCTATAATTACCGATATTATCCATTTCTTCCATTGCTTTTAGTTGATATTTATGTGTATTTTTTAATTTACCAACATAATTACCAGCATATACACCTATTAAAAGCGCTAATAAATAAGGATATGTACGTTTAATAAATTCACGCGATGTCTTTAATATTCTTAGTGTTCTGTTTTTTAAATTTATTGTTTTTATTTTTTTTAATTCTTCTTCATCTATTTGCACTTCATTTTTCATATTA
>CAYFQA010000033.1:6378-8797 GCA_964345145.1 uncultured Muribaculaceae bacterium
TTTCAGTTAAAATACTTTGATAATTATTAGTCATGATAACTCCCCCTTAGTCGAATTGTATTATAACACGATATTTTTAATGTAAATTAAAAAGAAGAATTAATTTCAATTCTTCTTTTGTTTTGATTGATGTAATATTAACAAACGTTGGTAATTATTTTTATTAATATCTGCTTTTAATTTTTTGATTATATTATAAACTGCTGGTACATAACCTATTAGTCCAAGAGGACGTGCATCAAAAGTATGTTCTAAAATACCACTTAAAATAAATAATCCTGCTGATTTATAATAACTAATATTATTAGAAACATCTTCATAGTTTTCTATACGCCTTTCTAATTCTTCTTCTAGAAAATCTTCTCCATATACTCCTAACAACTCATTATAACGATGATGTTCCTTAACTTTATATTTCATATACCCTCCTCATTTATTAATTCTTTACTCATTAATAAAGCTATTTTTGTTAATAAGTTTTTATCTTTAACTTCTTCTACTTCATCAATACCTGATATAAATATTATTTTATAATTTTTGATATTATTAATATCTATAATTAAATAATATTCTTTTTCAGTATACTTTACTGATTTAGTAATTATATATTCTTTTCCGTCTTCCAAGACTATTATATCATTAATTTTCATTATTTTTCATAGGATTCTAATAATTTCTTATGTATCCCTGGCTCCACAATATTTATTGCACTGATTGCATTTTCTAAAGCACCACGAAAATTCCCTTTCATAAAGAAATTTTCTGCTTTATTTAGACCAACTTCAATTTCTCTATTTGTACTTCGATAACGATTGCCATATATAATTGCTGCTTCAGCCATATAAGCTGATTTAACTGCTTCTTTTGTCGTAACAAATAATTTTAAGACTAAATCTCTAGCTGTATCAACACGAATATTTAATGTTTTGATTGAAATCGGTTTCATTTCTAATTCTTTAACTACTTCAGCAATTGCTTCTTCAGTTTCAGTTAACTCAATATAATAATTACGAGGAATACTAGGTAATTTATAAGAATTAATTTTTCTTCTTGCTTGACGATATATATCTTTAATATCTTCAAGTTGTTCTCTAGCTCTTAATTCATCTTCTTTTAAACTACCAATAGTTCTTAAAGTATAATCCAAACGATCTTCTGTTTTTACTAAACGAACATTAATTAATTCCATTTCTTTACATAATCTAGAATAAGCAAAAGAACGATTACGGAAACTATCAATTATGATGTCATAATCACTTTTTAATCCTTCTAACTCTTCATTAAGAATATCGATTATGCTTACTTCTTCTTCAGTTAAATCATAACTATATTTTAAATCTTCAATATTCTTTTTTAAGTTACCAACAATTTTTAAAGCTTTAGTAGTTCTAACACCTATTTTCCTAGATAAATCATCAAAATTTCTTTTACATGTTTTTTCTAATTCGAAATCATTATATAAACTATCAAAGTATTCAATCATTGTTTTTAAATCAAATGTTGAGTTTTCTAAATTTAAAACTTTTAATCGATCAAATATATCTGCTATTTTTTTCTCTGCTTCTAAAACATTGTGTTCAAAGTTTAAAAAATCTAAATTAAAATCTGTTTTAGTCATACGAACATAAATACCTTTAATATCTTCTATTTTCTTAGGAATAATCGTTTTCCCCATAACGATTATACTTGGAGCTTCTTCAATTACAATTTTTAAATTACCAATCGTGTCATCAAGAGCTTTTACTATCTTTCCTACTTCATTAATACTATTGTTATCCATTGCAATTTCAAAAGCACTGAAAAGTTTATCAATGTTTTCAAATTGTAACTCAATTGGCTTAGTAACCATTTCATATACATTTTTATTTTGATTAAATTTTGTAAAAACTTCTCGATAAGTTCCTTTAAGTTTTGTAACTATTTCTCGATTTTTTTCTTCACTTAAAGATATCTCTTTTATTTCATCAAGTAAAAATGCCGATCTTTTTTTAATATAAAAAATTTCTAATTCAATTTTAGCTAATTTTTTTTCTAATTCTTTATATTTTTTTTGTTCAAACAAATCATCTAATTCAATTAATTCGTCTGTAATTCTTGGTATTTCTACTTCTTTAATTTCTAAAAAACGTTTATTAAACTCTTCATGAATATTTTTCAAATCTTCATTATTAATTAATTTTTCCACTTTATTTAATTCTGTTAAAATAGAAGCTGAAATTATTAGGTTCTTTTCTCTTTCTAAGTTAGTTAAAATAGAATGATATTTTTTCTTTTGATGACGTTTTAAAAGATAAATAACAACAATGATTATGCCAATTGTAAAAATTAAGTATGTAACACCTAGTAATTTATATAAGCTATCACTCATCTTAACACTTCCCTTTTATTATCTTAATAATATCACAATATCGATATTTAT
>CAYFQA010000034.1:0-8491 GCA_964345145.1 uncultured Muribaculaceae bacterium
CATTATAAAAATTATGATCAAATAAATAAGTACCATATTCATTTTCTATTAAATCAAATTTAATCTCAGAAACATTTTCTGTTATTGTCATTATATCTTCATCTAAATCATAGTATTTTTGATAATTAGATTTTAATAATCTTCTTGAATACATAACTTCATTTTTACCAAACAAAAATAAACAGACTGGTTTATTAGCATTATCTAAGATAGTACTAATTTCTGAGTACGTTAAATCTTGAGGAATGACTGCACTGTTATTACCTAAATCAAATAAATAATTAATTGCTTTATAATGAGTATTAAAATGAGTTTGAAAATTAATTAATTCTAAATTTTCATTTTTTAATATTTCAAACACACCATTATCTTCATAAAACACACCTTTAATATTAGAATATTGCTTTATATCTATTTTTAATTTTTCTATTTCAAAAGTAGTTAATATTCGATTTATTAATAAATAAATATTAGTATCTAAACTATTTATTTCTTCTTTAGTAAAAGTTTGATAACCAATAGAATATTTAGTAATCGGTAAAAGAAATGTAGTTAAACCTACATCTCTTAACTTTTTTATTTCATCTAAATTATTAGGAATACTAATTAATTTATTTTTCATCTTCTTTTCTAATACTTACTGATAAGCCATCACCAACATCATAAAATTTAGTGGCAAATTCAGAATGTGTTCTTAAATATTCAATATAGTTTTCTATTTTTTCAACTAATTTTTCAACATTTTTACTAGGTGCTTGTTCTTTATTACCAACTAAACCATGAAAATTTAAATTATCAGTAATTATTATACCCCCTTTATTTAAATAATATTGAAATTTATCAAAATATTTTTGATATTGCCCTTTAGCAGCATCAATAAATATTAAATCATAATTAAGACCAGCCATATTAACTTCTAAAGCATCTTGAAAAACAACATTAATTCTTTCTTCTAAACCACATTTTTTAATATTATTTAATGCTTCAATATACCTTTTTTCATCAATTTCGATAGTTGTTATTTTAACATTTTCATTAGCTAATGCCATCATAATTGCAGAATAACCGATCGCTGTACCAATTTCTAAAATTGTTTCAACTTTGTTAATTTCAATTAATTTATTAATGAATTCTATTGATTTTTTTTCAATAATCGGTATATTTTCTTCTTCAGCATATGTTTCTATTTCTTTAATAATTTCTTTCATGTTTCCTCCATTACCACTTATATTTTCTTCTTATAACATCATGTTCTTGATTAGTTTTACTATAATATATAGTTCCATCTTTAGATGCAAAGAAGAACAAATAATCTGTTTCTGTAGGATTAATTGCTGCTTCTATTGATGATTTTGATGGATTACAAATCGGACCTACTGGTAAACCTAATTTTGATACTGGTCGAGTATTATACGCATTAATTGAGTCATATTGAGATTGATATAAATCTTTTACAGTTCCCATCTCTATTTGTTCAGCATAGTATGTTGTAACATCTGAACCAAGTGATATGTTTTTTCTTAAACGATTATAAAATACTCCAGAAACTAATTTTCTATCTTCAGGTGAATTAGCCTCTTTTTCAATAATACTTGCCATTGTTAGTATTTCATGAACATTTAAGTTTTCTGATTCAATTTTATTTTTATATGGTTCTAACTTTTTTTGAGTATTATCTAACATTTTACCAATAATTGTCTTTAAATTTGCAGTAACTAAAAAATCATATGTATCAGGAAATAAATAACCTTCTAATGGAAAATATATTTCTTTATTTAAAATATCTTCAGTTAGAAACCAATATTTAGAAATTAATGTTTCTAAATAACTTTTATCAGCTAATTGTTTAATCATTTCGTCTTCTGTTAATTCAATTTTTAAACTTATTTGTTTTAAATAATTTTTCAATGTTTTACCTTCAATAAAAGTTATTCGATATTCATTTTTATATATTAAACCTTCATTAATTTTTTTAGCAATAACAGGTACATCATCTGTTTTTTCAAACATATAAGGACCAGATTGAGCATTAATATTATTTAAACGAGTATAAATTAAAAAAACATCAACATTTCTAATTACTTTTTCCTCTTTTAATGACTTAGCGATTTGTTTCATATTCATTCCAGGTTTAATGGTTATTAAAACACTTCCATCTAAAGAATTAGTTGGACCTAAATTAATAAAATAAAATGAAACAATAAAACCAATTACAATTATTAATAAACTTAAACTAATTAGTAGAATCTTCTTCTTCATTACTAACATCTCCTATTTTTTCTTGAGCAGACATTAGGATTTTTTCTAACATTTCCCATTCTTGTTCTGTTTCAATAGGATCTAATTTTAATGATTCTCCAGAAGGATCATATATTGAACCATAAGTTTTAATATTACCATTTTCATCAATTGAATTATCAGTATAAACTATATAGCTTTTACCTGTTTCTTCCGAATCAACAGTAAATAAGACATCACATTCCAGTTCTTTTCCTTCATCATTAATTATTGTAAATTTAATTTCTTCATTTTCCATTTTCTTTCCTCCTTAAATAAGAATCTAATATTATACTAGCCGCGACTGAATCAATAATTTTTTTTCTTTTATTTCTTCTTAAGTCACCTTCCAACAAATATTTTTCTGCTTCCATAGTTGATAGTCTTTCATCAACTAAGATTATTTCTATTTCTATATGTTTTTCTAATAGGTCTTTAAAATTAATTACCGCTTCTGCTCTTTTACCAAGTGTATTATTCATATTTTTAGGTAACCCCATTATCAATTTAGATATATTTTCACTTTCGATTATTTTTTTTAATTCTAAAATAAGTTCATTATAATCATTATATCTAATTGTTTTATATGGACTAGAAATCATGCCTAAAGCATCACTAATTGCTAGACCAAGAGTTTTTGTACCTAAATCTAATCCTAAAAATTTCATTTTTTATTCATATACTCTTTTAGTAAAACTTCAACAACTTTACTACGTTCTAAAGTACTCATTTTTTCTCTAGCATCTTTATGACTCGAAATATAACCCGGATCACCACTTATTAAATAACCAACAATTTGATTAATTGGGTTATATCCTCTTTCTAGTAAAGCTTCATATACCTCTTGTAATGTTTCACCTATTAAAGCACTTTCTATTTCTTTGATGTCAAAAAGAGTTGTTTTATCCATATTTAATCACCTCTTAGATATTAATATTCTAACACAAGTATTAATAAAAAAAAAGAATTATCAGTTTTTATTATTTTTCCGATAATCTTCTAAATATAAAATTTGCCCCATTCCTTTATATTTAACATTTAAATATTCTTGAAAATCATGATTAACTAAAACAAATACTTCTTGAAACAATTGGTTATTTATATACTTTTCTTGTTCATGAATAGGTATTAACTCTTGATTTGTACTAAAATTTAAAGAATTATTTAAAAAAGTTATTACTTCATTATTAATTAAAAATCTAGTTTTATATATTTCTTGATAATATTTTTTTAATAATTCAATATATTTTAAAACATCAATATTATCAATAGGATCTTCAACAGTCCCTAAATCATTTTTTTGAGCTTCATACATAGCACAAACAAATATTTCTGACCAAGGAATTAAATTAATAATCACATCTGACCTCCATACGTAAGTTTATACATATCTTGTTCAACAAAATATTCTAATATTTTAGCTTTTTCTCCATCACGAATGTAACAAATTACTAATAATCTAGAAATTTCACGCGAATATAAATGATTAGCAACTATAATTATATCTTTTTCAAAATGTTCTTCTAATTTATTACGATAATTCCATAACATTTTTTTAAGTTCTATATTATCAAAATTTATTAATTCATCTAAAGTTTGATCATGATAATCAGTTGTAAATTCAAGATGTGGTTTATAGTACATATGAGCTAAATATAAAAACTTTAAATATAAATTTATATAATTTTTATTTAAGTCCAAAATCATATTTGGATTAACATGATTGGTTTCATATACTACACTTTCACTTATAAGTTCTTTAGAATATAATACTTTTTTTGTCATTAAAATACCCCCTAGACAATTATTTATTATTTTTTAAAATATCTCTTGCCGCGACAAGACCGGTTGCAGCCGCTGTAACTATATTACCTGCCTTACCTGCTCCATCACCTACAAAATAAATATCATAATTTTCTAATTTAAAATTATTATTTGTTGTTATTTCGTTACTAAAAAATTTAATTTCTGGACCATATAATAAAGTTTCATCATTATTAACGCCTGGAATAATAGTATCAAGTGTTTCTAATCCTTCTAAAATATTTGTTAATATTCTTGATGGTAAAACCAATCCTAAATCTCCTGCAACTGCATCTTTTAGTGTTGGTTCAATAAAACCCTTATTAATTCTATGCCAAGTACTACGTCTACCTTTTCTTAAATCTCTTAATGTTTGAACAATCGGTTTAGAATCACCTAATACATTAGCAATTTGAGCAATAGATTCTCCATATGCTCTTGTATTAGTTACTGGTTCTGTTAACCCAACCTTTGTAATAAAAGCAAAATTACTATTATTAGATTTAACATCTTTCATTGAGTGACCATTAACACATATGTATCCATAATAGTTCTCTTTAGTAACAAATCCTCCTGGATTTGTACAAAATGTTCTAACTTCATCTGAATATGTTTTTGTTTTTATAAATATAGTTGGATCATAAATAATTGAACAAATATCATCTAAAATTTCTTTTCTTACCTCAACTCTTACACCAATTTCAATACTTTGTGATATATAAGGTATTTTATATTTATCCGCTAATTCTTGAACCCATTTAGCACCTGTTCTTCCAGGAGCAACAACTACTTTTTTAGATTTATAAGAAGTGTTTTTTCCTTTTGTTTTAGTAATTAATTCATGTTCATTTGAACTTTTACTTACTATATCTAAAACATCACATTCAGGAACAATTTTTACTCCTTTTTCAATTAAAAAGTTTTCAAATTCTTCAATATATTTTGGTAAATAATCTGAACCTAAATGTTTTTGTTTAATTAATAACAATCTTGCACCTTTGATAGCAATATCTTTTTGAATTTTTTTTGCTTCATCTAAATTTGATGGAAAAACTTTACTATCCATCCCAAATTTAGTAAATATTTCTTCGGTATCATCTATTAATTTTTCAGCAGTAGAAGCAGTCATATATTTATATAAATCTGATTTACCTAATTTAGGAATAAAATTTAATTTACCATCAGAAAATGTACCAGCTCCACCAATTCCTGATAAAATTTGGCAAGGATTACAATTAGGACAAGGAACATTATTTTTATTCATAACACAAATTCTATCTTTAGCAAGTTTCCCTTTATCTACTAATAAGATTTTTAGCTTCGGATCATTAATTATTAGTTCATAAGCTGTAAATAGTCCAGCTGGACCAGCTCCAACAATAATTACATCATACATTTTCATCACCAATTCTATTATACTATATTATTTATATTTATGGTAAAATTATAATATGAAGAAAAATATTATAGTTGCAAATACATTTTATAAACGTCTAAAAGGTTTAATGTTTAAAAAACAAAGTGAGTATATTTTACTTATTCCTAAAGTAAATAAAATTCATACTTTTGGAATGAAATTTAATTTAGATTTAATTATTATTGATGAAAATAATATTATTAGAGAGATAATTTGTAATGTTAAACCAAATAAATTTATATTTATAAAAAGAGCACGAAAAAAAACTAGTATTTTAGAAATACCTAGTTATTTTAATTATAAATATCAACTTAATGTTAATTATTTAAATATTTTTAATTAATCTTTTTTATTAACAACTGTAAATTTAATTGTTTTTTCAATACCACTTGTATCAGTTGTTGAAATGGTAATTGTTACTTCTCCTGGTCTTAAACCTTTAACAACTCCATCATCACTTACTGTTGCAATACGACGATTAGATGTTTTAAAATCAACAGTTTGATTTGTAGCATTTTCTGGTAAAGTAATTACTTCAATTTTAACTGTTTCATTTTTTTCTAAAATTGTTGTTGTTGCACTTACTTCTAATTCGGTAATGAATATTATTTGATTTGATGTATCAATAGATGAATATGTATCATCTTTTTTAAATTTTGCTACTAATAACAAATCTTCTGTAACAATTTTTTCAAATGTATATGGCTCTTCCTCATCACCTAAATACCAACCCAAAAATATATAACCATTCTTAGTTGGCTTTTTCGGCTCATTAGCGCATTGACCATGAACAACTTCTTCTTCAGTTTTATTATCATCGATTTTATATGTAACTTTATATGTTTTAACCGATGAAGAAATTTTCCATTCTGCATCTAATATAATATCTTTCTTAACTTTTTCTTTAAATGTATAATCTTTATTATTTAATTTCCAACCTTGGAAATCATAGCCTTCTTTAATTGGATCAACCGGTTTTACTGCTGTTTTATTTTTTTCAACTACTTGAGTTTCAATAATTGTTCCTCCATTAGAGTTAAACATTACTTGATATTCATTCTTATTACAACCAGTAAACAATAAGAGAATTGAAATTAATATTGTTATTTTTTTCATATTTGCCTTTCTCGATAGAAATTATATAATGTCTATTTATTTTTGTCAAATTTAGATTTTTAATTCAAATATATAGTCCATTATTTGAACTGTATCACCTGAAACAGCTCCCATTTCTATTAATGAATCTTCAACACCCATTTTTCTTAATTTACGTGTAAATCTTTCTAAACTTTCTTCTGTATCAAATTTTGTCATTTTAAATATTTTTTCAATTTCCAAACCAGAAACATGCCAAATTCCTTTTTCTTTAGTTATATGATATGGTTTTTCTTCTTTAAATTTATATATTATATGATTTTCTAAAACATCTTCTTCATATATTGACACAGTTTCAATTTCCTGAACCAATTTAGCTAAACGATTAATTAATATATCTAAACCAGTATTATTAATTGCACTTATTTCAATAATTTCAACATTCGGGTATGCTTTTTTAAATTTTTTTAAATTATTATTAGCAAGTTCTAAATCCATTTTATTGGCAATGACAATCATTTTTTTATTTGCTAATTTTTGATCATATGCATTAATTTCTTTGTTAATCATTTCATAATCTTGAATTGGATTTCTACCTTCAAATGATCCCATATCAATTACATGAGCTAGAATCTTAGTTCTCATTGCATGTTTTAAAAAGCGATCACCCAAACCTGCTCCAGAACTAGATCCTTCTATTAAACCAGGTAAATCAGCAATTGTATAAGCAAAATCATTATATTTAACAACTCCTAAATTAGGACTAAGAGTAGTAAAATGATATGCTCCTATTTTAGGTTTTGAAGCACTGATCATACTTAAAATAGTACTTTTACCAACACTAGGCATTCCTACTAAACCAACATCCGCTAATACTTTTAATTCACATTTAATAAATCTTTCCTCACCAGGTTCACCATATTCACTAACTTTAGGTGCTGGATTATTTTGAGTAGCAAAAGCTTTATTACCTTTACCACCGCGACCACCATAAGCAACGATTGTACTTTGGCCATCACGAACTAAATCATCAATTATTAATCCAGTATCATTATCTGAAATTGTTGTTCCAGTTGGAACTTTAATAATTAAATCCTCAGCAGAACGACCATGTTTATTCTTACCACTTCCATTTAAACCTTTTTCTCCTTTAATAGTTTTTTTAACTCTTAAATCAATTAAAGTTTTTAAATTATTATCAGCAACAAAAACAACATTTCCACCACGACCACCATTTCCTCCATCTGGACCACCCATTGCAACATATTTCTCACGACGAAAAGAGGTGCAACCATCTCCACCTTTACCGGCAATTACTTTAATTAGGACTTCATCGATAAACACAACCAATCACCTAACTTAATTATATAATATTTCCTAAAAAAAAGCATCTATGCTTCAGCATAAACGCTTACTTTTTTCTTTTTACGACCAAGTCTTTCAAATCTAACTTGTCCATCAATTAATGCAAATAACGTATGATCTTTTCCCATTCCTACATTAGTACCTGGATATATCTTTGTTCCTCTTTGACGATAAAGAATGCTTCCTGCTGTAACTATTTGACCATCAGAAGCCTTAGCGCCTAATCTACGGCCAGCTGAATCTCTATTATTTTGAGTTGAAGATTGACCTTTTTTACTAGCAAATAATTGAATGTTTAATTTTATAAAATTCATTATATTTCCTCTTCTCTTATTTGAATATTTTTTGGATAATCATTTTTTAATTCATTTAACATATTTAACATATTAGTAAGCAATTTATTTGTAATATCATCTTTTTTAACATTTTTAATAAACATTGTTTTATTATATTCAATTGCATTTTTATCAATATTAATTATTGCATTAATACTTGTAATTACAATTGAACTAACTGCTGCACAATCTATGTCTT
>CAYFQA010000035.1:0-5781 GCA_964345145.1 uncultured Muribaculaceae bacterium
TACATATAATGATCCATATATAATAAAATAAAGAGTTTTAAAAACTCTTTTTTTTTTTATTTTTTCTATAAAAATCTTTAGGATCTAATATCTTTTTTCTTAAACGAATGTTATCTGGAGTAACTTCTACTACTTCATCCTCTTCAATAAATTCTAAAGCACTTTCTAAATTAAATACTTTATGTTTTGTTAAAGTAATAGCTTCATCAGAAGAAGAACTTCTGACATTTGACATTTCTTTATTCTTACAAGGATTAACATCTAAATCATTTTCTCGATTATGAATTCCGACAATCATTCCAATATAAACATCAACACCAGGACCCACTATCATTGTACCTCGATCTTCTAAATTATATAATGAATAACCAAATGTAACTCCATCAACCATTGATACTAATACACCATTTTTTCTACCACTTAGTTCACCAACAAATGGTTGATAAGAATCAAAACTTCGAACCATTATTCCCTCACCTTTAGTATTAGTAATAAAACTATTACGGTAACCAAGTAAACCTCTTGTTGGAGCTAAATATTCTAAATTTGTATAATTTTCTTCTGTTGATGTTACCGTTAATAATCTTCATTTTCTTTCATTTAAATCATTAATAATAGTTCCAGAATATTCATTAGGAACACTTAATAATACTTTTTCAAAAGGTTCTAATTTTTGATTATTTTTTTCTTGAAATATAACTTCTGGCTTTGAAACACTTAATTCATAACCTTCTCTTCGCATATTTTCAATTAAAATTGATAGATGAAGCTCTCCACGGCCTGATACTTTATAACCATCTACTTCTTTAATCGTTTCTACTTCTAAACCAACATTTATTTTTTGTTCTTTATCAAGTCTTTCTTTAATATGTCTACTCGTTAAAGATTTACCGGATTTGCCTGCAAAAGGTGAAGTATTAGGATAAAAATTCATCGATAAAGTAGGTTTTTCTATTTCTATTTTAGGTAATGGATTTGGTTTATTATGAGTATTAATTGTATCTCCAATTGAAATGTCTTGTAAACCACCTACTATAACTATATCTCCATAATATGCTTTACTTACTTCAACTCTTTTTATTCCTTCGTTAACATATAATTTAACTATTTTCGAAGAATGAATTCCTCCATTATTTTTAACAATTGATACCATTTGCCCAACTTTAATACTTCCTGAATTAATTCTACCTATACCTAATGTTCCTAAATAATCATCATAACCAAGATTACTTATTTGTAATTGTAAATCATCACTTTCATTACCAGTAAATGGTTTTACTGTTGAAATAATAGTCTCTAATAACGGATTAATATTATCATTAATATCATTTAAATTATAAAGACAAACACCATCTTTAGCTTTACCATATAATATTTTAAAATCTAATTGTTCATCAGTTGCGCCCAACTCTAAAAATAAATCAAATGTCATATCTACTACTTCAATTGGTCTTGCATCTTTTTTATCAATTTTATTAATAAATAAAATTGGTTTTAAATTATTTTTTAATGCTTCTTTTAAAACAAATCTTGTTTGAGGCATTGGTCCTTCTGAAGCATCAACTAACAAAATTACTGTATCTACTGTTTTAATTACTCTTTCAATTTCTGATGAAAAATCAGCATGTCCTGGGGTATCAACAATATTTATTTTATAATCATTATATCTAATTGCACAGTTTTTAGCAGTAATAGTAATTCCTCTTTCTTTTTCCAAATCATTACTATCCATTACTCTATTTTCTACATATTCATTATCACGAAAAACATGACTTTGTTTTAATAAAGCATCTACTAAAGTACTTTTTCCTGCATCAACATGTGCAACTACTGCAATATTTATTATTTTTTCCATTTACTCATCACTTCTTGCCTTAAAAAATATACACCAATTAGGTGTATATTTCAAGCTTTTTTATTCTTCCATTATTTTTTTAACAATTGTAATTATGGTTATTACTATAACTAAAATAACAAATATTAATTTTTCTGTTTTTTCTTCTTCAGTTAATTTTTTAGTTTGTTCTCCACTGGATTGTTTTGAATAATCTGTTTCTTGAAATTGCCAAATACCACGTTTAGTTTTGGATATTTTTTCTTCAATAATTTGTAAATCTGGTGTGTATTTATATCTTCCATAAAGATATGCTATTTTAGCATAACCATTTTCTACTAAAGACTCTTGTAATAACCCTTCTTCTGTAAATATCCAAACTAAATGTCTTCCATATTTATCTGTCTTATTACTTTTTTCATCATATTCTATTTCAATTAATTTAGATCTTTTTAAAAAATCACATGTATATTTTTTTGCTAAATTAGCAAACTTCTTTATTTTGGGATTTGAATGATTTATTTCAGGAGTATCTACTGCTAAAAACCTTGCTGTAATAATTTCTTTATTTAAAATTAATTTTACTGTATCACCATCAACACATGTAGATAATTCTACTTCATATCTTTTATTTTGTTTTAAAGAACATGGACTTCTTAAAAAAACTTCTTCACTAACTATTTCCCAAGATTTTAATTCATTAGACCAAGCAATCTGATGAAAATGGTATTCACCATTATCTAAATGATAACCATAATATTTCTTATCACAAAAACTCACCTTAAATGATTTTTTATCGTTTTTATCTATTATATCAGCATCATGAGCATAGATATTTGGGATAAAAAATATTGTTATTAAAATTATTGTTATATATATATTCTTCTTCACACTTATATTATGACACAAAAAAGCAATTTTATATAGTAAAATTGCTTAATTTATTACTTTATAACCTTGTCCAACTAAAGATTCTGTTACTTCTTCTTTAGTCATATTTTTATAAACAAAGCCTTTTTCTGAAAAGTCATATGAAACCATATTACCATCAATTACAACATCTTCATACATATCATCATTACGATGTGATGAATACATGTCTACAGCTATTTGTTCACTTGGACATTCCATTTGAACTACTCCGTTGTTTGCTTTACCATCTTTAAAATACACAATCATTGTATATTTTATATTACCTTGAACCATAAATAAAGTTAATCTATCATCTAATGATTCAAAATCTTTTTCCTCTCTAGAATCTTCTTTTAATTCTACTTTTTGTGGAACACTTGATGGATTATCAGTTGAAGATGGTTGTTCTTTTTCTTTTTTATTTTCACACCCACATCCAGATACAGCTAACATCATTATAGCAATTACAAATATACTAAATATTTTTTTCATCTTATTCCTCCTATTATATATTTATATTATAACATATTTTTATATATATAGTATCTTTTTTAAAAAAAATAAGTAAAATAACTGTACTTAGTTTTTACTTCTTTGATTGGATATTATTTTTAGTTAAAGTTAATCCTTTAGATCTAACAAGACTTTGACATTCTGGTTCAATATTTTCAATTTCTTTATTAGTAACAATCATTACTATATCACCATCTTTTAACTCTATTTCTTCAGTAGCTATTTTTCCATTTATAACGGCAAAATCCATATGTTCTAAAACTTCACCACTTATTTTATAAGCTAAATCTTTTGTAGTTGAATTTTCAGGTAAAAAACAAAAATGCTGAGTAGGTGAATATATACATATTTGATTAGAAAACAATTCACGATGAATTTGATCTAGAAAACCAGTATTATCAGTAAATGTACGATCTATTTCAACAATTGAATTATAAAATCTAAATCTTTCTTGTAAATCTCTTTGCATTCTTTCACGAACATTATTAGGATTTAATTTCCAATATGCAGTAAGTCCGTATGAAGCAATTAAATCCATTTGCTTTGTTCGAATTTGTGCTTGAGTCAAAAGAAGACCATTTGTACCTTTAAATGTAGTATGAATTGAACGATAAGTATTATGTTTAGGACTAGCTATAAAGTCTTCAATCGATGCAAACTGAGGTGGAAATACAGAATTAATAAGCCCCATTGCACGATAACAATCTCCGGCATAAAAACTATTTTTTAATTCATTTACCGCGATTTTCAAAGAAAATAAGTTAGGTATAAACTCAATATTGGTTTCACCTTGCATTTTTTTATAAATTCCAAATATATTTTTCGAACCAATTGAAACTTCACTTTCAATTCCATTATCATGTAACAATTTTTTAATTTGATTAACCATTTCATATAATTTAACTTCATTTTTTTGATAAATATCTAAATATTGATTTTTAATTTTATAATACGCTTCTGGTTGTAAATATTCTAAAGACAAATCTTCTAATTCGTTTTTTATTTTATATGCTCCAATATAATTAGCTAGAGGCGCAAATACACTTAGCGTTTCAAAAGCAATACGTTTTCTTTTACTTGGTTCTTTATGTTTTAAAGTTTTCATATTATGAAGACGATCAGCAAGTTTAATAATAACTATTCTTATATCTTCTGTAATACTAACTACCAATTTACGATCATTTGCTTTTGATTCTTCATCACGTGATGAAAATTTAGTATCACTTATCTTAGTAACTCCTTTAACTAATTTTGTTACTTCAGAATTAAAATGTTTAGTAATTTCTTCTGGGGTTAAGTCTGTATCCTCTAAAGTATCATGAAGTAATCCAGCACATATTGTTTCAACATCAGCATTCATTTCTGCTAATATAATTGCAACATTCAAAGGATGAGAAACATAAGGTTCACCACTTTGTCTAAATTGACCAGCATGATATTTTTCTGCAAATAAAACTGCCTTATTAATCATTTGCAAATGTTTTTCATCATAGTCACGTAAAAGATGGTTTAATTTATTTTTTAAAGTCTCTGTTTCCATTTTCCATCACCCCTAAATAAAAACAATATATTTCTTAAGAAATATATTGTTAAATACTTATATTATATCCAAGCACTATATTTCTTAAAATTAAATATAGAGTTGATTATAGTATAAAACCTTAAACTAATCAATGTTTACTTAATTATTTCTTCAAAAGTATCTTCATATTCGTCTGACTGACATAATTTTGATATTTCATCAATAAGTACTTCTTTTTGGAAACCAAATTGTTGACCATTGATTATAATAAATGGCACACCTCGATCATCTTCAGCTATTTTAAAATGATCAGCAGCTTTTGTAAACATTTCCATATTTTCCGGCTTTTCTTGATCCCAAATATTAAGATCAACTAGATTATAACAGTTACCATATTCTCTTTTTATTTCAGCAAAAACATTTTTTGCTTCTGCACAATATGGACAGCCATCTCTCCAGAAAAAATACACATTTACTTTTTGTTTAACTTGTTCATCTTTAAGAACATATAAACTTGTTGGATCTTCGCTTACCTTACAACTTGCCATTATAAATGTCATTAATACTAATGAAATAGTTATTAATATTTTTTTCATAATATATTCCTCCTAATATTAATAATAACATAAATTATAAAAATATAAAAACATTTATATTTATTGTCCAAAATAAATATTATATAGTATAATTACTTTAAAGATTGTAGGTGAATTTTATGTTTGAGAATAAAAAAATTCTAATCTTAGGTTTTGCTAGAAGCGGTTATGAAGCTGCGAAGTTATTAATCAAAATGAATAATCAAATAATTTTAAATGATGCAAAACAAGAAAGTGAACATAATTTTGAAAAAATTCAAGAATTAAAAAGTTTAGGAGTCGAATTAATATTTGGTTCTCATCCTGTAAATTTAATTGATAAAAGTTATGATTATTTAATTAAAAATCCTGGTGTTCCAATAGATCATCCTTATGTACTTAAAGCTAAAGAATTAAATATCGAG
>CAYFQA010000035.1:5812-8486 GCA_964345145.1 uncultured Muribaculaceae bacterium
CCGGTACAAATGGAAAAACTACAACTACAACTTTAATTTACGAAACTCTTAAAGCTGCTGCTTTACCTGTTCACATGACTGGTAATATGGGGTTACCAATTTCTGGCTTTGTTGATAAATTTCAAAGCGGTGATATTGTTGTTATGGAAGTATCTGCCCAACAACTTGAAAATGTTCGTGACTTTAAACCAGATATTGCTGTTATGACAAATCTTTCACCAGCGCATTTAGATTTTTTTGCTTCTTATGATAATTATAAAGATGTTAAAGAAAAAATATTTGCTCATCAAAATCAAAATGATTTAGCTATTTTAAATCATGAAAGTCCAGATGTAATGTATATTTCTCAAAAAATTCGTCCTATGATTCAGTATTTTTCTTCTTTAAAAACAAACGTTGATTGTTATCTAAAAGATGAAAACATTTATTACAAAGATGAAAAAATAATTTCCATTAATGATATTAAATTAAAAGGAAATCATAATTTGGAAAATATTATGGCAATGATTATTGTTGCTAAAACATTACATGTTGAAACAGAAGTAATTAAAAATGTCTTAAAAGATTTTAAAGGTGTTGAACATCGTTTAGAGTTTGTTCGTGAAATCGATGGTAGAAGCTTTTATAACGATTCAAAAGCTACAAATCCAGAATCCACTAAAATTGCCTTACAATCATTTGATAAATCTATTGTTTTAATTCTCGGAGGTAAAGAAGCAAATCAAAATTTTAGTTATCTTAATGAATATTTAAAAAATGTTAGATTAGTTGTTTGTTATGGTAGTAATAAAAATATAATAAAAAATTGGTTAGATGGTTTAGGAATTTATTGTTTTGTTTGTGAAAATTTAAACGAAGCAACAAATCTTGCTTATCAAAAATCTAGAAAAGATGAAATAATATTACTTAGTCCAGCATCAGCATCATGGGATCAATTTGCATCCTTTGAAAAAAGAGGAGAATTATTTAAAGAACTAGTTAATAACATAGAAAAATAGTTGATATAATCAACTATTTTATTTTTATAGATTTTATAATTGTTTGAACTTCTTTTTGTTCTAATATTGAAACCAAATCTTTTCCTCGACTTGATTTTATTAATACTTCTAAATATTGTTTATTATTTATTTCTACTTCTAATAAAATATTTTTAGTAGTATTTATCATTAATCCTTCCTTACCAGCTAATTCATATTTACTAAGACCTAAAGGATTTATTTTATTATACTGAGTTCTTCTTTTAGCAATATTTTCATCTTCAGCAAAATTACAAACACTTATTTCAACAATAAAATCTTTATCTTCTTGAGTTATTGTTGCAATTTCTGCTTCATCAATTTCTACATTATATTTTTTATTTAAATTAAAAGTAACTAATTCTTCTAGTTCATATTTTTCTTTATTACATGCAGTAAATAAAAACATTATTAAAATGAGTATACTAAATTTTAAAACTTTTTTCATTTAAGCCTCCTATATTAATTCTATCTTAATTATTAGGATAATTCAATTATGTGTTTGTTTACTTCTTCAATATCTGAGAAATGTCTTTTTCCTTCTTTAGTTATTTGATAATCTTCATGGCCTTTTCCTAATATTAATAAAATATCATTATCTTTTAATAATTCTAAACCTTTTTTTATTGCTAAACTACGATTATATTCTATTTCATAATTATCCTTGATTAAACTTTTTGTTATATCATTCATTATTTTAACTGGATCTTCTGTCCTTGGATTATCATTAGTAAATATTACATAATCACTTAAATCAGTAGCTATTTGTCCCATAATTGGTCTTTTAGTTGCATCTCTATCTCCTCCACAACCAAGAATTGTCATAACTCTTCCTTGTTTTATTTTATTAAAAGAAGATATTATTTCGTTTACTGCATCAGGACTATGTGCATAATCTACAACAGCTAATGAGTTTTTAAACCTAACTATTTCCACTCTACCTTTAGGTGGATAAATAGATGATGTAATTTTAATAATATCGTCTATTTCATAACCTAATTCTGTAACTATTATTAATGCCATTAAATAATTATAAACATTAAAATCATTTATTAAATTAGTAATTACTTCATATTCTTGATCATTATATTTAAAATTAATTTTTGTTTTATCTAATAAATATTCTTCATTTAAAATTTGATAATCACCTTTTAAACCAAATGTTAAAAAATTACTTTTTTTAAAACATTCGCTTTTTGGATCATCATTATTAATAATTATTCTTGATTCTTTGTTCAAATAATTAAATATTAATAATTTAGCATTTAAATATTCATCCATTGTTTTATGGTAATCTAAATGATCCTGAGAAAAATTAGTAAATCCTGCAACTTGAAATTTTAAACCATATACTCTATTTTGAACTAAAGCATGACTACTTACTTCCATAATTACATATTCAATATTCTCTTGATAAGACTCAATTAATAATTTATATAATTCTAGTATATCAGGAGTTGTATTTTCTAATTCTCTTACTTGGTTATTACAATAAAAACCAATTGTACCAATATAAGAAACTTTTTTGTTTAATTTTAACAACATTTGATAAGTTAGAAAGCATGTTGTTGTTTTACCATTTGTACCTGTTATACCAACTAATTTCATCTGTTCGATTTTAGGTAAATATTCATCAATTAATAACTGTTTTAAATACT
>CAYFQA010000036.1:0-1835 GCA_964345145.1 uncultured Muribaculaceae bacterium
TATTTATATAATTTTTGAACTGAAAATATCATATCTTTTCTACTTAAATCCTTTTTGGAAATTGTTTCAAATATCCATGGTACATCAGCTAAATATGTTCTATTTTCAGATTTAGGATATGTAACAGATGTTTTATTAAATGTTGGGAAAACTAAGTTTTTAAGTAATTCATGATTTTGATCGATTATAGATAATTCAACCTCTTTTGCATAAATTTCTGATGATGATTTATCCTTTTCTTTAATTTCATTCACAGTAATAAACGTTAACAAACTAATGATTAATGCTAAAACAATAATATACATTTTCTTATTCTTTTTAATAAATTCTCCTCTTATAATTTATCTTATATATAAATTATAGATTAATTATATAATTTTAGCAATTTATTTCATATATCACGATATAATTAATCACATAGATATGAGTGTTTTATGAAAGAAAAAATTTTAATTATCGGTTTAAATGATTCTCAAGGAATTAATATAAATATTAATGTTTTTAAAAAAAGTTTTTGTCAACATGTCATCAAAAAAATGAAAAAAGATAATTTTGAACCTTTATTAATTAATGCTTTTTCTTCTGTTATTTTTTTGAGGAAAATATAAGTCTTAAAGAAATTAAACAATTACAATTTTATAGCACAATATCAGCTTTTAAAAAAATTGCCAATGATTTAAAATTACCAACATTCCTAGCGAATATAAGCTATATATACCGTTTTCTTTATAAAGTAAATAAAAATGATAGTAAAATTAAAATAACAGATTGTTTAAAAGATTATAAAAAGCCAATAGTTATTTATTCTTGTGGAATTAATGACTTAATGCAAATTATTGGAAGTGATCCATTTAGCATAAAAAAACAATACAATAACCGTAACATCACAAATGAATATAATAATATAATTAAAAAAGCTAAAGATCCTGAAACTATTACCCATGTTATTAATTCAATCAAAAAAATTTCGAAACAATTTTAGGGATTAATAACAATACAGAAATATATTGTCTTGGTGTTTATATTCCCAACTCATTAAAAGAAGTGGAAATGAGTGTTTTTTGTGATTTAATTAATGAATATAACATCAAACTAAAAGAACTAACTAACCTTTTTAATATTAATTTTATCGATACAAATTCTTTAGCTAGTACAACTGGAAAAAACAATTTTCATATTAGTACTAAAGGCCATATTGATTTAGCTAATATTATTTTAACCAACATATACAAAAACATTAAAAAAACTAAAATCAAAAGAAATTTAAAATATTGTACTATTATTTCTAATAATGGAATTAAAGGAATAAAAGAAAAGATGAAAATAAAATATATTGATATTATGAAACAAAAAGACAAAAACAAATCGGCAAAGAATATTTAAATGAAATTGAATTATTAGAAAAAATATTGAATAAAATATAAAAAAAGAATGTTTAATAAAACATTCTTTTATAAGTATTAATTTTCTTTTTTTTCTACTTCTTTTTCTAGAATTTTAACAACATCTTTGCCTTTATAATATCCACACTCCATACAAGCACGGTGTGGTGTAATTGTTGCTTTACAATTTGGACAAGTCGCTAATGTTGGTGCATCTTTTTTAAGATGAGTTCTTCTCATTCTTTTTTTAGTTTTGCTAGTTCTTCTAAATGGTACTGCCATTTTTATTCACTCCTTCCACTCTCTGGAATAATATCATTAAAATTCATTATGTTTTCTTCCATAAAATTAATTGGTATTTCCAATAATACATTTTCCCATATAATCAGTTTAATATCAAGAGATTTTTGATTTTTTTGAATATATTTTTCAATATTCTCTGATATTTCTAAC
>CAYFQA010000036.1:1845-8341 GCA_964345145.1 uncultured Muribaculaceae bacterium
CATGGATGTTATTCCGGCATATGCGAATGCAAAACTCAAAAGGATAAATATTACTGGTTTTTATTTCTCCTATTACATTTAATTTTAATTTATTATTATTTAAAATTCCATCTACATAACATTTTAAGCTTTTAATTTTTGTGTTTATTAAATATCCTTTTGGAATAGTGATTTTACCTTTTACTTCTTGCTTTTTATTAGATACTATTATTTTCATAAAATCACTCCTTTTAGTTGTTTCTTGTTATTATACTAATAAAAAAATAAAAGTAAAGAATATTTGTTATAATTTAGTTAAAAGGAAGTGACTTATGGAAATAATTGGTCTCATTGCTGAATATAACCCTTTTCATAATGGCCATATTTATCATATAAATGAAATTAAAAATAAATATCCTAATTCATTATTAATTTTAATTTTAAATGGTTATTTTTTAATGCGTGGTGAAGTTAGCATTTTATCCAAAAAAAATAAAACAAAAATAGCATTAGATAATAATATAGATATCGTTGTTGAACTACCATTTTTCTTTGGTAGTAATTCTGCTGATATATTTGCTAAAGCTTCTATATTTTTATTAGATAAATTAGGCTGTAATAAGATTGTATTTGGAAGCGAATCAAATAACATTGAATTATTAAATAATATTGCATCAAAACAATTGGAAAATAATTTTGATGATAAAGTTAAAATGTATTTAGATACTGGTTTAAACTATCCTACAGCTTTAAATAAAGCAATCGGTATTGATTTAAATACTCCAAACGATTTATTAGGAATATCATATATTAAAGCAATTAAAGAATTAAAATCTAATATAACACCAGAAACAATTCAAAGAACTAATGATTACCATGATAAAAATTCTAATCAAGAAATAGTAAGCGCAACAAATATTAGAAATAAAATAAAAAAACAAAAATCTATTGATAATTATTTACCAGATAATGTTATAAAGTATATTAATCCTATTGATGAAAATACTCTATTTAATTTAATTAAATATCAAATTATTACTAATAGTAATTTAAATAATATTTTATCTATAGATGAAGGTTTAGATCAAAGGATAATTAAAGTATTAAATAAATCAAATAGTTTAGAAGAATTAATAATGAATATCAAAACTAAACGTTATACATATAATCGAATTCAAAGAATGTTAATTCATATTTTAATTAATTTTTTAAAAGAGGATAAAACTAAATATGAACTGCCAACATATATAAAAGTACTAGGTTTTAATTCAAATGGACAAAAATACTTAAATAAAATTAAAAAAGAATTGGATATTACTGTTTCATCCAAAATAGAAGATAACTTAATTAAACAATACGAATTAAAATGTGCTTACATTTATCAATTATTAACTAATGAAAATGTTATGGATTTTGAATTAAGTAATAAACCAATTAAAAAATAAGATGTTTTAATATCTTATTTTTATATTATTTAAATATTGTGTTTCTTATTAATATTCTTTCGTGTTCTTCTTTATTATTTAACATTAATTCATTATATTGTTTAATTATAGTTGAATAATATTCCCAATAATAACTTATTGCCTGATGAGAATCAGGATTATTTTGGATTTGGCTAGTTATTTTTGTTATTTCTTCTTCAACATTATTACCTAAAATTTCTAATTTTTGTTTTAAATCATTGATTTCCTCTTGATATTGAGAAGATTCTAAAAAAGCTTTAATTATATTTTTATGATATGATTCTTCTCTTTCATTTAAAGGAGGAACTTTCAAAGTAGTTAATTCTTTAATTGCTGTTTCTGTTTCTAAAGCATATTTGTTTTCTAATTCAATTAATATTTTCGAACAAGTACAAAGCAATTCATTTAAAATATCAATTTTATTATCTAAATTTATGTTTTGAATAGTTTCTTGAATTAATTTATTTAATTTAGGATTAATATTTTCTTCAATATTCAGTTTAAATGCTATTCCTCGACAAGTTCTTAATGTAGTAATAATATTTTCTAATCTGTTTTTACTTTCGTTATCTAACTTATCTAAATTAGGACCAAATAATGCCAAATAACTTGGAAATTCACCAGTTCTTAGAGTACTTAAACCTTTTTCTATTTTATAATAAATAGAAATATACCCATTTGGAAATTCTTTTATAGAAGAAGGAATTTCTGCTAAAATCTTTTTAATTTCTTTTCGCTTTGAAGGAGAAATGGTTTTTTTAAGTGTTTCAGCTATTTTTTGATATTCCATAAATTCCTTTTCTTCTTTGAAATATTCTTCAACACCTTCTTTAGCTCTTTCAATTATTCTTTGTTCAGAAAAATCTTCTGTTTTACTTAAAATTGAATCCGCTTCTTTTCCCTCTTTTTTTGGCATAACATCAGAATAAAATAAAACTTCTCTACAAAGAGTAGTATTTATAGCAGAAAAATAACGAGTAAAAAGTTTATTAGAAACTTCAACATAATAAATAGAAGAGATAAATGAAATAATATAAGCTTTTATTTCTAATTCTGATAAATTATATTCAACTAATTCTTCTTTTACCAACTTTATTAACTCTGGTTTAAAATAAAGATTTTCTACATCATAATCAACACGAAAATAATCAGACTCTGGTAAATCATCAATTTCTTGAATCAAATCTGGTACTAATGATCATCTTTTAATTTGTAATGTTTTATATCCATATATTCTTTTATTTGTTGGAATCTCTCTGGTTATTAATGAGTCTAACGTTTTTATAATTTCTATCTTTGGAATAACTATCTTAGGTTTTTGTTTCTTTTTTTCAAAATTTAGTTCCATTTTTTTATTTATTTCTTCATCAAATTGTTCAATATATTTATTTAACTCAATTAATAATAATCTTTTTTGTCTTTCGTGATCTAAACCTATACTTCCTTCAGTTGTTTTTAAATATATTTTTTCAATATCACTTTTTGCTTTATCTTCAAAATCATATTCCTGCGCGAAGACTTTAATATATGTTGCTTTATCTTTTATTTGATCGAATAAGCTTTTTTGAAATTGTTCAGTTTTACCAGCATAATAAATTGTTGCTAGTTCCAACATTGAAGGAAAGTTTAATGTTAAAGACCTTTGAATACCTGTTTCAATAATACTTTTTGCAGAGTCTCTACTTTTTATTTTACTAAGACTATTTAATATTTGATCAAATTTTACATTCGCTTGATTGGGTCTTCCTAAAGTAACATTACCATTACTTAATAAGTAATAAATATAATTATCAGAATTATCAAGTTTATGTTCTTTAATCAAATAATCATCCGGAAGCAAACCAAGCACTATTGCTTTTTTTTCAAAGTTAGTAAAATTATACTTATTTAATTCTCTTAACATAAGTATTGGCAATGTTAAAGAACCAATATAACTAGAATATCTATTGATAATGTCATCTTTAAACCAAAAGTTATATTCATCTTTTCCATCAAAATGCAATTATTTCTGACACTTTGGACAATAATAAGTACTTCTTCCCCCTACTTTTATTTTTTCTATTTTAGTTTTACAAACTTGACATGGTTCATTTACCTTTGTGTGTACTTTTAATTGTTGTTGAAATCTACCAGTAACACCTAAACTCGATGTATAACTCTTAATAGTAGTACCACCCATTTTAATTGCTTCATTACTTACATTTCTTGATGCTGATGCTATTTTTGCTAATTCTTTATCAGTTAATAGATTACTTGGTTTCAATGGGTATACTCCTGAAGCAAATAAAACTTCATCAGCATAAATATTTCCAAGTCCACTTATAATTGTTTGATCTAATAAACTTGCTTTAATTGGTATTTTTTTGTTTTTATATTTATCTTTTAAATATTTAGCATTTAATTCTTGAGAATTAGCTTCTAATCCTTGTTTTTTAATTTGTTCTAAATTATTCAATTCATCTTTTTTACAAATTAACATTTGACCAAATTTTCTAGTATCATGATATCTTAAATCAATTTTATTATTTAATGTAAAAATAATATGTTCATGTTTATTAATTTCTTCTTTAGAATCTTTAAGAAAATATTTACCTTCCATTCGTAAATGACTAAGTAAATAATAATCATCTAATTCAAATATTAACCACTTTCCTCTTCTTAAAATATTTCTAAAAGTTTGATTTTTTATTTTTAAAAACTGATTTAAATCTCCAACAATCATTTTTGGATAAATTATATTTAAATCAACAATTTTTTTACCTATAATTTGAGTTAATAAAGTTCTTCTTACCGTTTCTACTTCGGCTATTTCAGGCATTTAATCACCATCCTTGATTTGATATATTAAACGTAATTGATATACATAAACCAACATAATTGATGTTAAAATAATCATTATTATGGTTGAATCTAATAAATATTTATCTTGATTATAAATACCAATTAAAGTATATATTTCTTCATTTACATAACTAATAAGATAAAAATAATATATTACCAATGAAGAAAGTGTATTTAAAAATGTTAAAAATATTAAAAAGTATGGTTTATCTTTTATTGTTAAACTAAAATTAAGTAATAATATTATAAATAAGAAAAATAAACTTTTTGGAATACTAAATATTAAAAATTTTAAAGATAAAAATAAACATAAATAACTGATAATGATTGGAATTAAAGATATTAACGAAATTATTATTCTTCTTTTATATTTTGTATTTAAAGGAATGCTTATTAAAGCAAAATAAATTGGCATAAAAAATATTGAATAGAAAATAATACTTGTTATTAAATGTTCAAAATTTAAACCTTTATTACCAATTATAGAAATAAACGTTGAAAAAGATAACCAAACATAAATAATTATTTTACTACTTTTAAAAATTATTTGATCACGCTTCATACCAATTTTCCCCATAGTTAACACCTACTTTTAATGGTACATTTAATTTAACTGTATTATCCATTATTTCTACAACAATTTGTTCTAAAAGTTCTTTTTCTTCTAATACAACATCAAATATTAATTCATCATGAACTTGTAAAACTAATTCACTCTTTAAATTTAGTTCTTTCATCTTATTATATATTTCAACCATTGCTTTTTTTATAATATCTGCACTTGTACCTTGAATAGGCGTATTTAAAGCAATTCTTTCACCACTTTGTCTAACAATATATGAAGAACTATTTAATTCATCGATAACTCTCCTACGATTAAATAATGTTGTAACATAACCAAAATCTTTTGCAAAAGAAATAATATTATCCATATATTTTTTTACACTTGGGTATATTTCAAAATATCGATCAATAAATATTTTAGCTTCTTTAGGAGTTAAGTTTGTACCCTCACTTAAACCAAATGTACTTATACCATAGACAATACCAAAGACTACTGCTTTAGCATTACTTCTCATTTCTTTAGTAACTGCAATTTCTTCAACTCCATATAAACGACTCGCGACTGTTTTATGAATATCGGCATCATTTTCAAATGCTTCAATTAATTCTTCTGCTTCTGCTAGATGGGCAAGTAACCTTAGTTCTATCTGTGAATAATCTGCACTTAAGAATATATCATGTTTAGGTAAAAAACATTTTCTAACTTGCCTTCCTTCTTCATCACGAATTGGAATGTTTTGTAAATTTGGTTCAACTGAAGACAATCTTCCTGTTCTCGTTAAATTTTGTTTAAATATCGTATGAATCAAACTTTCTTTAGTTATATAGTTTGCCAATCCTTCCAAGTAAGTAGATTGTAATTTTTTATAATTTCGATAATCTAAAACCATTTTTATTACAGGATGTGCATCAATTAATTTCGTTAATACATTTGAATCTGTGCTATAGCCTGTTTTAGTTTTTTTGCCATATGGTAAACCTAATTTCTCAAATAAAATTTCTCCCAACTGTTTTGGACTAGAAATGTTAAATATTTCACCAACCGTATCATATATTTTATTTTCTAAAATATCTAACTTTGCCTGCATAGTCAATCTCATATCTTCAAGTTTTTCTTTATCAACTTTTACACCAGATTTTTCCATACTTGCTAAAACACTAATTAATGGCATTTCAATTGTTTCAAACAGTTCTAATATATTTAGGTTTTTAATTTTTTCTAATGTTTCGTTTTGATTATCAAATATAAACTTAGCTTTTTTTAAAACAATCTTTTCTATGTCAGAAAAATTATTTTTGATTAATTTATTATATTCTAATACTTGATTATCATCAATACTAAAAGCTAAATCATCTTTAGTATTTCCAAGTAAATATTGCGCAATCATTAAATCAAAATCAGATTTTAAATTTATAATATTTGTTAAACAAATATTTTTCTTTAAATCATATGTATAATTTGTTTTTTTACCATATATATTTAAAAAATCTAAAACTAAATTTGAATCTATATAATATGAATTTTTACCATCATAAACACCCATTCCTATTATATTAGCTTGATGATAGTTACTTTGATCTGCTTCTATATAATAAGCAAATGGATACTGTAATTCCAATTCATTTATATTTTTAACTTTATTTAT
>CAYFQA010000037.1:0-8081 GCA_964345145.1 uncultured Muribaculaceae bacterium
AAAGATAGTACAGTTAGTAATAAAAAAAATATTATATAATTCTTATTTTTCATATATTTAGTATATCACGTTTTTTGTTTTTTAAAACAAAAAAACTAATTATTAATTAGTTTCTTCTTTAAAGCTAATATGCCATGTAGTTCCTTCTCTAGTATCCATTAAAAGTATGCCTCGATTCATTAAATCATCTCTTAATTTATCTGCCCCTTCATAGTCTTTATTATCTTTCTTTATTTGTCTTTCTTTGATAATTTCATTTATTTCTTCTTCTGTAATATTATATTTTTTTAAATATTTAGTTTTAATATCATTTAAAACAAATTCTGGATCTTGAGTTAATAAACCTAATACTAAATACACTTCTTTTAATGTTTTATAATAAGTGTATAAATCATTTATATCGGTATTTTTATCTTGAAGTAGTTTATTAATTTCAGTATCATAACCAATTAAATTAGATAGTACTAATGATGTATTAAAATCATTATCCATTGCTTCTTTAAACTCATCATTTATTTTTTTAACTATTTCTTCATTAATAGTATATTCACCAGTTAATTTTTTATTTAATGTATTAAGAGTTTGATAGTATTTATAAATATGTTTTTCATTTGTTTCAAACATTCCATCAACAACATTTAAATCAGAACGATAATTGTTTTGTAATAATGTAAATCTTAATACTTCATAATTATATGTATTTAGTAAATCTTCCAATAAGATACTATTATTTAATGATTTACCCATTTTTTGACCATTTACTTTAATTAAACCATTATGAATCCAATAATTAGCAAATCTCTGGTTAGTTAAGGATTCTGATTGAGCAATTTCATTTTCATGATGTGGAAACAATAAATCTTTCCCACCACCGTGAATATCAATACGATCACCTAAATATTTCATACTCATAGTTGAACATTCAATATGCCAACCAGGTCTCCCTTTTCCCCATGGTGAATCCCAATAAATTTCATCATCATTAGCTTTTTTCCATAAAGCAAAATCACGATCATCTTTTTTACCTGGTTCAATATCTTTTCGAACACCTGTTAAACCTTCAGAAATATCTCGATTAGAAAAATGTCCATACCTTGGAAATGTTTCTACCGAAAAATAAACATCACCAAATTCATTAGCATAAGCATGACCTGAATCAATTAATTTTTGAACATATTCAATTATATCATCTATACATTCTGTTGCTTTTGATTGAATTGTTGGTGGTGTTACACCTAAGTCTTTCAACTCTTTATCAGTTTTAATAATTAATTTTTCAGCAAAACTTTTTGGATCAGTTTTTGCTTCTCTTGCATTAATTATTATTTTATCATCAACATCAGTATAATTTCTAACATAAGTTACTTTGTAATTGCTATATTCTAAATATTTTCTAATCATATCAAAGACAATCGCTTGATAAGCATGACCTATATGAGCAAGACCTGAAGCAGTAATACCACAAGCATACATTCTAACACGACCTTCTTCTAAAGGAATAAATTCTTCTTTTTTTCTTGTTAAAACATTATAAATTATTAAACTCATATTTCCTCCTTATATCCAAACAGCATATGTAACTGCCATCATTGCTAAAATAAAACCAACTGACCAAAACAGTTTTACAATATCTGATTCTTCCCAATTTAATTGTTCGAAATGATGATGTAAAGGCGCCATTAAGAACACTTTTCTTTTTAATTTTTTTATTGCAAAAATTTGAATAATCGTACTTAAAGCTTCAATTACAAAGACACCTCCTACTACTATTAATAATAATTCGTGGCTTGTTAAAATTGCAATAGTGGCTAATGCACCACCTAAAGCAAGTGAACCTGTA
This sequence comes from uncultured Muribaculaceae bacterium, assembly GCA_964345145.1. Taxonomy (GTDB): domain Bacteria; phylum Bacillota_I; class Bacilli_A; order RF39; family UBA660; genus JAAZHN01. The sequence goes on from CAYFQA010000037.1 coordinate 1,841, forward strand.
TCGCCCATAAAAACTTTAGCTGGTTTACTATTAAATAATAAAAACCCTGCTAAACATCCTGTTAATACAAAACAAAATATTGCTATATCTTGGAAGCCAGGTATCCAACTTGTCCCCCAAGAAACAATACCCATTGCTGCAAAAGCAATTAAAGATAAACCACCTGCTAAACCATCTAAACCATCTGTAAGATTAACTGCATTAGTAGTACCGATTAAAACTATTAAAACAAATATACCATATGTCCAACCTAAATCTAAAGAAATATTCAATAAACTTATTTCTAAAACAGGCGTACCACCATAACTCATAAATATATAAAAGAAAACTAAAGCTATAAACATTTGAGCTAGTAATTTAACTGATATTGATAAACCACCATTATTTTTAAATTTAATTTTTATCAAATCATCAATTGCTCCCAAAATTGCATAAGCAATAAATACAAAAAATAAAATTAAAACATTATAATTAATATTAATACTTCCTCTTAAATACAAGAATAACATTACTAAAAGTGTTGGAATAATAAATATTAAGCCACCCATTGTTGGCATTCCATCTTTTTTTAAATGTTTTTCACCAAGAGTCTCACTTACTTTTTGACGAATATTATATCTTTTTAATAATGGTAATAAAATAAAACCAAATATTGCAGAAACAATAAAACCTAATGTAACTGCCATTACCGCTTTTGCTAAAATTAACATTTCTTAAACACCTCTTTGTTTCTATATTGTATTGTATCATATTTCTTTATAGTATTTAAGATATAATTAAAATAAAAAGCGAATTATTTCGCTTTTATTTACATTCTTTTTGATACTCTTAATTGTAATTCGATGACTCCAGGTAAAGTTCCTAATTCATCTTTTTTTTCATATTCAATTATAAAATATAATTTACCATCATTTATCATTTGTAAAGCTTCTTTATCTAAAACTCTAGATTTCAAACTCATTGGTTCTGAAAAGTTAAACCCGACAATTGAATTTAATACTTCTTTTAATGATTTTGGTGTTTGTGATGATCCTGATATTGAGACTATTTCTGTTTTAAATTCATTTGATTTTAAGAAATAACCTACTCGATATTTAACTACTTTAATATCTTCACCTTTATAATTAAAGTTATTACCTTCAAAAGCTGCAAATTTATTCGTTGTTGCAATCATTCCACTATCGACACTTAAAATATCATTAAATCCACCAAAAGTATATATTCTTGATATACTTGCAAATTTCATTGCTAATAAAATAGCAATTAAGCCAACAAGTAAAGTAAATGTTAATAAAACATTATGGTTATTAAAAAAACTAACTATTTTAGAATCTTTACTTTTTTCTTTTATTTCTGGTTTTAATTCTTTATCCTTAATTGTTTCTTCTGTAATCATTTTTTTAACAGGGACAAAATCTTTTTGGACTGTTTTTTTACTAGCAACTGCTTTCTTTTTTTGGGTAGTTACTGTTTTAGTTACTGTTTTTTTCTTTGGAGTTGCTTTCTTTGTTACAGTTTTCTTACTTTTATCTTCTTTCAATTTAATCAAACCCTTCATCTATCTTAATATAATTATAACTTATTTTGGTTTTAAATCAACTATTAATGTATCTTTAAAATTAATTATTTCATTTTCTTTTATTGATGTTTCGCTTACGAATCCATAATTATTTAATTTGTATTTTAAACCAATTATATTACAAAAATTAATTACATCACTACTTGACCAACCTAATATATTCGGCATTTTTATTTCCTTAGTATTAGTTAATATAAATACTTTTTTATCTTTGTGAACTTTTGTTCCGTTTTTTGGATATTGGTCTATAATATATTCTCCATTACCAATTATAATCGTTTCTTTAGAAATGCTATTTATTGTGTCCGTTTTTTTATTTAATAGATTAGGCATTTCATAAATATCTTCATTAAATTTATTGATTGTTTCAGAAGTTAAATATTCGTTTTTAGATATGTTTTCTACTATTTCTACTATTGTTTCACCAAGAAGACGATTAAATCCCTTTAAATCTCTAGCAACAATATAGACAATATATTCTGGATTTTCTTTTGGAAACATACCTATAAAACTTCTTATATATTGATGTTTACCGCTTAAATATTTACCATCTGGACCAGCAATTTGTGACGTTCCAGTTTTTCCTATAACTCTTATTTCTTCAGTTGCAAAACTTTTACCAGTACGATATGGATCATCACCATTAACTGTTTCATCCATTAAATCTTTTAAATGATTGATTGTTTTTGTACTAGCAACAACACCTAATTCTTTTCTTCCATTTTCATATGTAATTTCTTTAGTATTAGGATCTACTATTTTCTCAATAATATATGGTTTTAGCATCACACCATCATTAGCAAGTGGTGTCATAGCTTGTAACATTTGAATTGGTGTAACTGTAATACCTTGTCCAAATGCAGCATTAGCAACTTCAACATCATATTTAAAATTAATTATTCCGTCTAATTCCCCAGATAATTCTAAATCTGTTTTTTTACCAAAACCAAGTTTTAAATAAAAATTTTTTAATTTTTCACGACCAAGTTTTTTAGATAATAAAGTAGCCGCTACATTCGAAGAATAAGGAAAACCTTTATCATATGTAATTGTTCCCCAACCAGTTTTATTTGCATCTTTAATAGTTGAGTTAGCTACTTTGATTGTTCCGGATTTAAAAGTTTCTTCGCCATTATAAACATTATTTTCCATTGCAGCCATATAACTAAATATTTTCATTGTTGAACCTGGCTCATATGTATATGATGTTAATGGATTATTATAATTTTTAATATTTTTAGTTTTAGGATTGAAATTTGGATGAGTAGCACTGCCGACGATTGCTCCCGTTTTTGCATTCATTACTGTTAAAACACTCCAACTTGGGGAATGTTTATCGACTAAATCTTTTAATGCATTTTCTAAAAACATTTGAATGTTAGTATCAATTGTTAAATATATATCTTTTCCATCAATTGCTTTTACTTCTTTTGAATAAGTATCTGGTATTTGATATCCTTGAGCATCTCTTTGAAATTCTTTATAACCATCAATCCCTTTTAGTTGATCATTATAATATTTTTCAATTCCAAGTTCACCTATCATTTCTCCATCATCTTTTTTTTGAACATAACCTAAAATATAACTAGCAAATTGTTCATTAGGATATTCCCTTTTTTGACCTTTAACAAATGCTATACCAGGTAAATCTAAAGCCATAATTTTTTGTTTGGTTAATTCAGTTATATCTCTACCACCTGGTCCTAACTCAACTTGATATGCTTTTCTTTCTAATAGTTTTAATATATTTTCTTCTGTCATATTAATTAAAGGCGCTAATTCTTTAGCTGTTTTATATTTATCAATAACATGTTGAGGATTTTTAGGATTAGTAGTTCTACTTTCGGCTAAATATGCAATTACAGTATAAGCATTAACATTGTGAGCTAATTTCTCACCTTTATGATCTAATATTGAACCACGTTTAGCATATAATGTAGTTTTTTTCATATTTCTACCTTCAGCAAACTTTTTTACATCTACACCATCTACTTCTTTAGAACTAGAAATATATATTAATCGATAAGAAATAAATGCCAAACAAAAAACAAGTATCACAAAGTAGATTAACTTTAATTCAACTTGATTAACTTGTTTTTTCATAAATCACTTCCTAATTATCTTTGATTACTAATATATTATTATTATCATACTTTAATCCATACTCTTTTGCAATCTCTTGGATATTTGTTAAAGAAGCTAATTCATTAATTTTCATTTGTAAACTTTGATTTATCGACTCTTGACGAGATATTTTATTTGACACTTTCTCGACAGCTATATTAGATGATGCTAATTTAGCTCTTGAAAACACTATAAATGCTTGAATTAATAAAAATTGACCAATTATAATTGCAATTAATATCTTGTCTATTTTAAATAATCTTACTTTAGCTTTCTTCTTTTTCATTTTATATCCTCTCAATTACTCTTAATTTCGCACTTGAACTACGGCGATTACTTTCTATTTCTTCCTTACTTGGAACAATAGGTTTTTTTGTTATTACTTTATATTTAGGTTTATATTGTTCACTTAAATGTGGATCTCCTTTTACCAATTCAGGAACTTCACTAAATTCTTTAAAAATCTTTTTAACTATTCTATCTTCTAGAGAATGAAAAGTTATTACTACTAATCTTCCACCACTTTTTAAAACACTTAAAGCATCTGGAAGGACTTCAGCAAGAACATCTAATTCTTTATTTACTTCAATCCTTATTGCTTGAAATATTTGTCTTTCTGGATGATGTTTTAAATAATACTTAGTTGGAACTGAAGACTTAATTACTTCAACTAATTCAGTTGTAGTTTTTATTGGTCTTTTTTCAATAATTTTTTTTGCGATAATAGCACTATATTTTTCTTCTCCATATTTATAAAATATTTGAGTAAGATCTTTTAATGAGTAAGTATTTATTACATCTTCAGCATTAAAATTTTGTTCTTGATTCATTCGCATATCTAAATTTGCTTCTTTCATAAAACTAAATCCTCTATGCGCTTCATCTATTTGTGGACTAGAAACACCTAAATCCATTAATATTCCATCAACTTCATTAACATTCTCATTTTGGATTAATTCTTTTAAGTTATTAAAATTAGAATGAAATATTTTATAATTAGAGCTAATTTGCTCGAGTTTTTCATTGGCGACCAAGATAGCATCTCTATCTTGATCAATGGCGAATAGGAAACCCCTTTTTAATCTCCTAAGTATTTCACTACTATGTCCTCCGTAACCTAATGTAGTATCGATATAGATACCATCTTCACGGATATTTAATGCTTCAATACTTTCTTTTAATAAAACACTTTGATGCATAATAATTACCTTATTCTATATCCGTATATAAGTTATCAGTTACATATAAATTTTCTGCTATATCAGATAAGTCATTTTCGTTATCGGATAAGAAATTACTCCATCCTTCTTTTGACCAAATTTCAAGTCGGTCATTTACGCCGATTATAACGCAATCTTTTTTTAAATCGGCGTAACTAACCAATGGGGAGGTAATGTTAATTCGACCTTGTTTGTCAAATTCACATTCAGTAGCACCTGATAGAAAAAATCTCATAAATTTTCTGGCGTCTTGTTTAGTAAATGGTAAGTTTTTTAATTTAGCAATTACTTTATTCCATTCTTTTTCGCTATAAACGAATAAGCATTTATCAAGTCCTCTTGTTACAATGAATTTTTCACCAAGATCATAACGGAATTTTGAAGGAATAATTAATCTGCCTTTATCATCAATCGAATGATGAAACTCTCCCATCAACATATTGATAACCCCACTTTCTACCACTTCATGCCACTGTCTACCATTATATTACTATCACTTTTCTAAAAAAGCAAGTGTTTTTAACATTTATTCAACACTTTGTAAAACATTTGTCAAATAAAGACAAATAGACTTTTTTGTTTGGTTATATTACAATAGTTAATAAAGTATGGTGAATTAAATGAAAATAGGTTTTGATAATAACAAATATATTGAATTACAAAGTTCAAAGATTAAAGAAAGAATGAAAAAATATGATACTTTATATCTAGAAATTGGTGGTAAATTAGTTGATGATCATCACGCTGCAAGAGTTCTTCCTGGTTTTGAACCTGATTCTAAAATTAAAGTTTTAGAACAAATTAAAGATGATTTAGAATTTATATTTGTAATTAATGCTGCAGATATAGAAGGCAATAAAATTCGTAGCGATTATGGTATTACTTATGAAAATTATTTGTTAAAAACTATTGATGACTTTAAAAAGCAAGGTTTTAAAATTAATTCTGTAGTAATAACTTTATTTAATAATCAAAAAGGGGCTAAAGATTTTGGTGAAAGATTAGAAAGTAAAAAAATTAAAACTTATTTTCATACTTTTACTAAAGGTTATCCTACTGATATTGATGTCATTGTTAGTGATGAAGGTTATGGGGCAAATCCTTATATAAAAACAACACGTCCTTTAGTTGTAGTTTCTTCACCTGGTGCTAACTCTGGTAAATTAGCCACTTGTTTATCCCAACTTTATCACGAATATAAAAAAGGAAATAAAGCTGGTTATGCTAAAGTAGAAACTTTTCCTGTTTGGAATTTATCAATTAAACACCCACTTAACGTTGCCTATGAAGCTTCAACTGCAGATATTAAAGACATAAA
>CAYFQA010000038.1:0-535 GCA_964345145.1 uncultured Muribaculaceae bacterium
TGATAAACTCAACCACGTTTTCTGTATTATACAGAAATAATTGATTCTTAACCTCGTTTAAATCTTTTTCAATATCTTCTCTACTCTTAAATATTTCACTATAATTTTGAACCTCATCACCCAATTGGGCTTGTAATTCATCAAAATAAGCTTTGTTTGTTTTATCAAATTCATCCTTGATATTGGCAAAATCCACAACATAACCATAATGATAATCCTTATATGGACGATTCACTCTCGTTAATGTCTGGAGTAGATTATGTGCCTTTATCATTCTGGCAAGGTATTGTTTCTTTAATCTTGGTGCATCAAATCCCGTGAGAAGCATATTGTAGACAACCAGAATATCTATCTTTCCTTTTTTGAAATCTTCCTGGATATCCTTTCTGTCCTGCTTTGTTCCTTCATCATGGAGCACTAATGCATAACTATATTTCTTATATCGTTCCAGTGCATCCGCAACCACTCGTGCCTGTGGAGCAGAATCGCATACAATCATTGCACCAATTGAATCATCTAAAGCAGTCCTGCCTTT
>CAYFQA010000038.1:572-8076 GCA_964345145.1 uncultured Muribaculaceae bacterium
AGGTGATACAAATTCAGGGCGAGCATACAATTCTTTTTTGGAAATAGAACCTTGCTGAACCTGTAATGCATCCAATGTTTCTGCCAGCTTCGACTTATAGGTTGTCTCTATCTCTTCACGAATCAGCTTCAAAGTGTAACCATCTGCAATGGACTGATTGTAATAGTATTTATGTATATAATTTCCAAATACATCTTTTGTATTATATCCATCCCCTATCAACGGAGTTCCTGTAAGTGCAATCATCACTGCATTCCGGTCTGATGCCATCAGATTAGCTAAAAATGAACCATTGGGATTGTAGCTTCGATGAGCTTCATCCATAAAATATACACGCTGAACATTTACGTTGTAATCTGCCTGTTTCGTAATCGATTCATCGGAAAACTTTTGTATATTCACAACGGTAATGGTTGTCTTACCGCTTTTATCTGCTTCCCCTACTGCTGCAATATTCTGTTTGAAGTCTTCTTTTGAACTGACAAGAATAACCTTCAATCCTCTCGCCTCAAACTCATTCTTTGCCTGTGTTGCAAGGTCAATTCTATCCACAATGAAATAAAATTTAGCTATCATATGATTCTTTTGGTAATAATCTGTAAGGAATCTAACATTTGAAAATGCCAGTGCAGTTTTTCCACTTCCCTGCGTGTGCCAAATAATACCTTTTTTCACGCCCTCATCCAGCTTATCTCTGATTGCAAGCGTTGCAAACATCTGTGGATAACGCATAATATGCTTTTCTATATGCTTAATTCCATTTTTATCAGTTGATTCCTTGTAACACAATCCATATCGAATAAGAAACAGTATTCTCTGTTTACTGTATAACGATGTAATCATTCTGTTTGTTGGTGAGTCTGCATCTATTGAGGAGGCATATTCTGCTGTGCCTTTTATTGACAACAAATTATTATCTTTCAAAATGAATTGTTCCTGTTCGTCGGTTACAGCGACTAGTTGCTTCACTATTTCTTCTGCACGCTGCTCTCTGAATTTACTAAAGAACATTTTTCCATAACTACTGGAAGCGTAAAAAGCCCCCTGAATTGGTTCGATATCTGAGTCGTCATATTCATTATTGTTCGAGAACACAGTATATTGTGTTAGATTCACAAATCTCTTATAAATCGGATTGGAAAACCTTCTTGTCATTCTTTCTCGTTCTACAAGAATTCCCTCTCTATTGTTCTGCCGCTTCACTTCAACAAAGGATATAGGCATTCCGTTAATAAGCACAATAATATCCGGTCGAAAGTTATCATCCCCATTTTCATACGGAAGTTCTGTCACAACTACAAACAGATTATTTTCCATGTCCTCATAATCTATTAGCTTAATTCCTTCATACCCTTTTTGCAAAAAATCAAAAAAAGCCTTACCCAAATCATCATTATTCAGCTTGATTTTGAATTCAGATATAATTCGTTTTATATCATCCATCGAAAGATCAGCACCATTGATCTGGTTAAGGGCTTTTTGAAAAAGAGCGTAAAAAATATTGGTATCGCCATCATAATCGATATCTCTTGTCTTATCTTTTATTGACATATAGGTATATCCCAGTCTCGTAAAATGCACAAGTGCAGGTATTTTGACTCTTGAGTCTTCTGGTCTTGCCATATGACACACCTCCATCCATCCATAATTCTCTATCAAATAGCTTGTCTTTCAATTTCGACAATATCATCAATTCCACAATTCAGTGCACAGCATATCCGCACCAAAACATCTAGTGACACGTTTTCATTATTGGTCATTTTTGTAAACGTGCTTGGCGCTATACTTGTTTTTTTCTTAGTTCTCCCTTAGAAATATCCTTATCTATAAGCATCTTCCAAAGTGGTTTATAATTCACCTTGATTCGTTCATCATTCATGTGTATTTCCTCCATCAAGAATCTCACGAATTCATAAATTCTATCATAAGTAGTATATCAGAAAACATTCGAAATTTCAATTTCATTTTCGATTTCTCGAAACAACACTTATTCTGATTTTGCAAGACACAAACCACTTTTAGCACTTTTAGCCAAGCTTCAATAATTCAAAGCCTGGCTAATCATTTTCATTTACTCTTCCTCATATTCATCTATTTTCTCTTCATTTCTTTTTCGCATCATTGCGGATATATCCGATATCAGTAATAGAAATTGTTCAAGTGCCAATGCTAGCAGTGCTAATTTCCCAATTTCCACCGTCTTGTCATCACCCTTAGCCTTTGCATCTTTGAGTATATTACCAAGTATGGCAATGAGACCTATACTGGTTATTCTCTGTAAATTTCTGTTGATTGACCTGTTCTCTTCATAAATATCCTGTAACACTTTCTCTGATTTCTCCATCATAAAACCTCCAATTCCTACATTTCTTCTGCTAATTTATGTGTTGTAAACATCGCATGTACATTATCTCGCAAGTCCAGATGCTTCATTTCCTTCTGGAAGAGATATTTATTCCAATTTTCATCTGTGACTGCATCTGCACCTTTCATCCATCCTATGATACGGCGATAGATACTCCACTTATTACTTGCTTTCTCTGGCGTTTCTGTTTCCACCACCTCTTCTGTCGGAGAATTAACCTCTGCTAATTGTGCCATTATTTCTGGTGTGAACAGTTCTCCCATACGAAAGCTCAAATGTTCAATCTCTTCTGCATACTCAACGATAGGCACAAACTCAAGCTGGAAGGATGGTTGTCTCTGTATTTTTGCTAGAAGTCTTGCGGTATTATATGCATCACTCAAGCCATCATGCATTCTGCCAATTGGTCGAATACGTCCGATCTCCATCGCATCTTCTAATGCATATTGTCTATGTAGTCCAAGCATATCATCAAATGATTTCTGGAAATCCAACCATTCATCAAGTAAATCCTGAACGGAGTGGTGCTTTATCTTTTTAACCCTCATTTCCCTTATCAACTGGAAATAGTCAGAATCGCTCCAGGAAAGTACAGTTACTTTTCGATCTCCAATCCACTCTACAAACTTCATAATTGCCGATCTAAGACATGGCGCTGCTTCTAGCTTGTCCTCTGTAATTCCAGTCAGTTCTGATATAAAATCATTCAGTTTCCCAAATTCCGGTTTAACATAGGTACAATAATCATCCACGATATGATTCTCATTGTTTAACATAACTGCGCCAATCTGTATAATTTCCTGTGTCATTCCGTGCATTTTCTTCTTATTTGCACCTTTTACCATACACATTTCCAGATCCAGCACCAAATAATTCTCCATAACAGATACCCTCCCTTGACAAATTAACTCTTCCGTAAAAAGGCTTTTCACTTCTTATAAGATGATTATGCCAGAGTATCTGTCATGTTAATGTGACTTGAAGTAAAAAAACTTGTATCACTATCAGAAGTTTTGATTAGTGACACAAGTTTTCTTTTAATCATCATATTTTTGAAGTGCTTTTTCTAATTCAGAAATTACCTCAGTTTTTAGATTTTTAGGTGAAATCACCTTAAACCAGTTTCCATATTGTAGAAACCAGCCAATCAAAGTAACACTATTCATTTTCGAAAATGTAGCTCTATATAGACCATCTTTCTGCTTATGAACTTTTACGTCCTTTCCTGCAAAGTCATAAAGGATGGCATTCATAGCTGGATCTGGCTCATATTCCACTTCTATTCTGATAACATCCCCTGAATAATGATCTACGCTTTCCTTAATATAATTCTGAATATAGCTTTCAGGATTGGGACCCACCTTTTCCTTCGCATCAATGGCATATTCATCTGAGATACAAAGATTCAGAATACGATCTAAACGGTAATGAGTTAATCCATCATGATTATCATGAGAACCTATCAGATAATAGTTGTTGCTAGCCCAGTAAATCGTATACAAATTAAGTTTATATACCTTACCATTTCTTCGAAGAACTTTTTCCATATCATTGGTAATCTCTGTGTATTGGAACTCAATTTTCTTATGAAGGAACATTGCTTCCAACATCATTTCTATGTATTGGCCGATTTCAACATCCACCTCGGAACAATCTTTAACAGGACGCATCATATGTGTAAATCTGCTTCTGCCTCTATTACTGGTTAAGGCCAACAGCTTTTCTCTGATTTCTATTGTCTCTTTTTCTGATACACATTTCGCCTGCTGCACTGCATCCATCATAATCTTGATTTCCCAGTCATCAAATGCGTGTTTCTCCATATACCAGCCTTTGCGCTTATCTTTACATTGCTTTATCCTGTATCCGCAATACTGCAGCATACTAATATCTCGATAAATAGAACGTCTGTCAATATCTCCAAGCGTATATTCACTATCCAGCTTTTCAACAATCTGGCTGGCATTCATTGGACTTTTATCATCTGTTGATTCCATAATTTGAAGTACGCGGATTAATTTCTCTTTTCGCTCTGTTGCCATAGCACCACCAACTTTCCTAATATTTCACTTTATTATTCTTATCCATCTGTTACAATTATTAGAATATCCAATATTCATAGTGTTTGAATGAATCTGTATTGTCCTGTTCCATCACTTCATTCATTTGCTTAATAATATTTTCTGGCAAAGTATTCTTAATTTCCTTCCTTTCGCCACCAAGGTGCTCTGCCAACTTCTGACTTGCAACATTTTCAATATCTACTTCATATATAAAATGATCCACTTCATAATTTTCTTTTGCAAATATCAGTAGTTCAGTTAACGATTCCAATCCTATGTGTTTTCTTCTGTATTTCTTTCTCAAGTCTATGCCAATTTCCGGTGTACTGGTATCAATGTGCTTCAACATACAATAACCACAGAACTCAAAATTGTCTCTTGTCCATATTCCAACGGAAAGCTGATGGGGTTGAAACATATCCTTATAAGATTCTCTAGCTCCTTGAATGAAATAATTTTTCATTTCTCCCTTTTGCATTGCTTTTGGCATAATATCTTTAAGTACCTTTAGATAATCGTCAAAGTCATTCTCTTCCATACAGCGCATCAACAATCTGTCTGTAATAGCTAGATAATCTTCTTCCTCATAAAAATCTTCAAATTGATTCTCTATATGTCCATAACCTACGTTATCGTATGCCGTCTCTATTTCCGCTGAGGAAGCATATGGTTCAATCCCCAGTTCTTCCCATGTCGTACCATATGGAGCACCACCAGCGGTATAGCCCGCAATGAAAGCAAATATATCATCACTGTCTGCATACAATTCATTAAATTCCTTCTGTCTTTTCTCGGAATCTTTTTGATGTTTCTGTTGAATACGTGCTCTCTCTGATTGCTTTACAGCATCCAGATATTCTTGTGTAAACTCCACACCTATTTCCTGTAAATCTCTGATGGCAGTGTTAATATCCAGTTGGAATCTTTCCCGATAATGTTTTACAATTTTTTTAGGTGTTCCTGTATATGTAGTTAGCCATTGTCTTGCTTTACAGATTCGCTGACCATGATATTGTTGTTTATTCAGTTTACTTTTTCCCATGTTTTCAGCTCCTTCTATAATTCGATTATCGACATAGAGAATATTCTATAGTGTGTTTGTAAAACCGACCTAAAATATAACTGCTTATGTCCTTGCTTTGACGCTACCACAATCAATCCTCTATTTCAGTTTTTATAAGCTTCTCTCTATGATAATACAATCTCATTACAAAGGGATCATTATCGTCTTCTAGTAATTTCTTTAGGAAAATTCTGTCTCCTTCCCATAGATTCAAACCCAGTATTTCTGATTTGTTAATCCATGCCAAATTACCTTCATTACATTCAATTAACTTACCTTCATACTCCGTTGCACTGTATAAATACATTATTTCATCATCATATATATCCGAGTAGAAATAAATTTTCCCCCTATACTGATACCTCGTTGGAGTGAGACCCGTTTCTTCCAGCACTTCTCGACACAGGCACTCATCTGATGTTTCGCCTACTTCAACTTTGCCACCCACACCAATCCATTTTTCTTTATTCGGATCATTGCTTTTCTTTATTCGGTGCAGCATAAGATATTGATTATCCCTCTCTATATAACACAAGGTTGTTTCTTTCATCTTCAATATTCCTTCTTTATATTGGCTATTGACAAGTCATACATCTCCATAAACTTATCCATGTCCTTCGCGTCTCGAATTAGCATTGCTTCCTCGAATCTACCTGTTTCCTTATTCTTAAATCCAGCTACCTGCTCGCCTGTACATATGCTTGCATGTATAACTGGAATCATTACTTCTTTGTCATATTCTATAGTAGTTTTCTTTTTTCCAAACATAATTCCCTCCAAAATATAATCTGGTACTATTATATCAAATTATCAAATATTTTTCAGGAAAATAGAACAGGGTACTTTATTGATCATGAGCAGAAACTTCTTGCTTATAGCACTTACCTTTAAAAAATAAAAATGCAAAACAGCCAAATTTCTTATCTAGTTTCTTCTTTCTCACAAGCCACTAACTATTCCCCTTGGAAATTAAAACAGTCCACAGATTAATCCTATTAATCTTCTAATTTCAATACCAACCTCTGCTAATAATGTTTTAACATCATTCCAAAAATCATCTGATTGTAAATACTTCACTTCATAATTTCCATTGATTTTCAATTTTGCAAACGTATCTTGTAAATATCTCAATGTCTTGTCATCATGCCAATATACATACTAAAATAGGAGCGATAAATGATTCAATTACAACTCATTCATCTGCTCCTACTTCTCTTTGCGATATACCACAACATCCTCTACCCTGCAATCAAGAGTGGTACATAACCAATTCACCGTCTCCAGCGTAACATTTCTGTTGTGCTTTAACTTGTCCAGCATTCCTCTGCTAAGATTATATTCCTTAATTAACCGATAAGTTGTAATATCTTTCTTCTTTAAAGTTTCCCACAAAGGGTCAAATGACATCATATAATAAAATCCTTTTTTCTTTTTATTATATTGTCATTATTGTGGGAATACTATTGCCACGATAATGGGTATGTTGTATAATGGTTTTTAATAAATTATACGAATCGAGGGTTTGCACTATGGACTTAAATTATTTTAAAGATTTACTATTTGATGTTATCAATGAATCCGATTTGCCAATTCAAGACATTGAAACCGATGATGCAAATAATCTGTTTGTGATTACTGTAATTGATGGAACTAAATATAGCCTTCACATTGAAAAAGACTATTAAAATACAAATTTTCTTCTAATGCTATACTATTTGCTAGTATTCGCCTATCGCAAATCTACTTCTTAGTATCTGTGGCTATAATCTGGTGTACTCTTCCTACAATTCCACCTTCCAACATCACCTTAATACCCCTTGGATGATTACTGGAATTGGTCAAAATTCTCATAACAACACCTTCTGTTAATTTACCTGTTCGCTGATCCTGTTTCTGTACAACCTGTACTTTGGTTCCAATTTTAATATTGCTTCTTACTGTACCATCCATATTCTAATTCAATCCTCTATTTCTTGATTTTCTTTGCCTTTGGCTTTGTTAATTCATAACTTT
>CAYFQA010000039.1:0-7560 GCA_964345145.1 uncultured Muribaculaceae bacterium
AGAAAAAAGTTTAATAATTAAAATAATTGTTTCAAGTTTAATTTTAACAATAGTTAGTATTATAAGTTCTTTTTTCTTAAAAGTAGCAATTAGCAGTGTAACAAAAACTAATACATATTTTAATCTTCGTGTAACTATTATTATTTTTGCAATAATAACATTATTAAAAATTTTTATCACCTATATTCGAACATGTTTTGAAATATATTTAAATAAAAATATAGAGTTACATATTAACATTCCATTTCTAAAACATCTATATGAAATCCCTTTAAATAATCTTAAATCAAGAAGTACAGGAGATATTATGGAAAGAGTAAATGAATTAGAAAATTTAAAAGAACTTTTTAGTAAAATATTCATTACTATTTTCTTAGATCTTATTCTTGCTTTGAGTAGTCTAATAATCTTAATTAATTTAAATTTAAGTTTAACTTTAGTAGTAATTATAATGTTAATAATGTATGGAATTACTGGAATAATGTTTAGTCCAGTAATTAAAATAAAAGCTCAAGAAAATATAGATAAGGAAACAGATTATAAAAGTTACTTAATTGAAAATATATCTGGAATTATGACTATTAAAAATCTCAATAAAACACCCTATTTCTTTAAAAATATGTTTAATAAATATTTAGAATATTTAAAACATACATTTTATTTTAATAAACAAATTAATAATCAAATTTTAATTAAAGAAATGATTAATGAATTTGGTTTATTCATTCTTATGAGTTTCGGAATAATTTTAATTAGTAGAAATGAATTAAATATAATCAATTTAATTATATTTATTAATCTTGTTAGCTATTTAATAAATCCTTTTAAAAATACAATCGATTATTTACCTAAAATTGAATTTATTAAAGCGTCATATCAAAAAATAAATGATTTTATATCTTTACCAAAAGAAGAATTGTTAGATCAAGAAGAATTTATTACAGGAAATATTAAAATTAATAAATTAAAGTATTCTTATAATGGATATAATAATATTATTAATAACTTATCTTTAGAAATTAAAAATAAAGAAAAAGTATTAATAACTGGAAAAAGTGGTTATGGTAAAAGTACTTTATGTAAATTAATAGTTGGTTTAATGAAATTTGATGAAGGAGAAATTTTAATAAACAATATAAATTTGCATGATTATTCTTTAAATACAATTAGAGAAAATATTTGTTATATTTCTCAAGATGAGATGTTGTTTTCTGACACTATATACAATAATTTAACTTTAAATAAAAAAGTTAATAAACAAGAGTTTGAGCAAATAATGAAGATATGTCAAGTTGATAAAATAGTTCAAAATAAAAATCTTCGTTATGAAACATTTTTGTTAGAACAAGGTAGTAATTTATCTGGAGGTGAAAAACAAAGAATTATTCTTGCTCGTGCTTTATTAAGAAATTGTCCAATATTAATTATGGATGAATCGTTATCAGAAATACCTACTAATCAAGAAAAAAACATATTAAAAGAACTGTTGAAATATTATCACGATCGAATAATTATTTATGTTTCTCATCACGAAATTAATGATATTTTTGATCGAACAATAAACTTGGAGAATTGTTATGACTGAAATATTAATACCAAACTATTCTTTTTTAAAAATAAAACCTAAAAAATATTTGAATTTTATTCTATTGATGATAATAATTTTTAGTTTAGTTTGTTCATTTCAAAAGATAACAACAGTTCTTGAAGTAAACGGTATTGTTTATGATAATAAAATTAATTTATTAATACCATATGAAGAAGTTAAACATTTAAATAAAAATAATGAACTGTATATAGAAGATAAAAAATATAAATATAAAATTGTTAAGATTCACGACGAAATTGAAATAATTAATAACTTAAATGTACAAAGAGTAGAACTTAATATTAAATTACCTAGTCAATATCAAATAAATAATTTAATTTTGACAACAAAGATTATTAAAAGTGAAAAAACACTTTATCAAAAAATTTTCGATATATTAATAGAAAGGGAGTGAAATATGAAAATATTAACAGATCAAGAGTTAAAAGGAATTGAAGGTGGAGCGATCAAATGGGGGACAGTTGGCTTATTATTAATCGGACTTACAGCATTTATGATTGGTGTAATAGATGGATATAAAAGACCAATTGGTTGCAGGGCAAAATGATGATTTTAACTAATGAAGAATTGTATGCTATATCAGGAGGAATTAGTGTTACAGGAAGTTTAATTACAGCGTTTTCTAGAGCTTTACAAACAATTTTTGATATTGGTCGCAGTCTTGGAACATCAATAAACATGGTTAAGTACAAGAAAAAATGTTAATAAATAAAAAACTATAGATAGTATCTATAGTTTTTAAATATTTAAATTTTATTGACAAATATAAATATTATTGTATAATCAACGCGAAAAAAAGGGGGATATTATGACAAAATCAGATGATAATACAACAACAAAAGATGTTAAAGCAATGGAAGAGGAAGAGCAAACTTTAACAATAGAAGATATTAAAAGAGAAACAGACAGAAAAGAAGAAAGATATCAAAAAGCAGCTAAGATAGTTTTCTTTGCTGGTTTAGGATTAGGTTTTATTTTAGAAACAATTATTTCAAAAAATGAAGCAAATATTATTTCAAGAATGTTAACAGGATTAAATATAGGTTTATTAGGTAATTCGATTATAAAAATTCATCAAATATTTAATTTACATCGTTATCGAAAAGCTCTTACTAAAGAAATTGAAAACAATATGATGGCAATGTATAATTCTTTCGTTAATTCAAATAATCAAACAAATCCCCCAGTTGATACAGAAGAAAATGAAAATATAAAAACATTTTAAGTGGTATAAAAGATGATTGAGATTAAAGATATTATAACATTAAGTAATCAAAAACAATATGTAGTAGCATCAAAAGCAAACTTTGAATCAAAAATATATTATTTGTTAATAAATGAAGATAATATTAAAGATATTATTCTTGTTTATCAAAAGGATGAAAATAATGTAACAATTGTAAATAATGATATTATTTTTAAACAATTAATACCATTATTTTTAAAAGAAACAAGAAAAAGTATAACTGATGAAGATTTAAAGATAATTTTTGAATTAGAAAATATGATTGAAGAAGATAAATAATTAAAAAAATAGATGATAGATAATAAAATTACTATTATCTTTTTATTTTAAAATATTTAACATTGTCAAAATACTTTGATAGTGTTATAATTTAAATGCAAAGAGAGGAGGGATAGTAATGACAAGAGTAGATGTAAAAAACGGGAATGTTGATGGGGCATTAAAAAGATTTAAAATGAAAGTCGCTAAAAGTGGAATCCCTTCTGAACTTAAAAAAAGAAAACACTACGATAAACCAGGAGTTCGAAAAAGAGCAGAAAAGAAAGAACAAATTAAGAACGCTAGAAAAAATGCAAGAAAACGTCGTCGTGATCGTGATTAATTAGGAAGTGAAAAAAATGCAAGAACAAATTAAAAGTGATTTAGAAACTTATATGCGAGCTCATGATAAATTTGGATTAAATGTAATTAGAATGCTGAAAAGTGCAATTCAATTAGAAGAAATTTCTAAAAAGAGTACTTTAAGTGATGATGAAATAATAGCAGTTGTTAAAAGACAGGTTAAAATTAAAAAAGATAGTATTGAAGAATATACTAAGTACAATAAATTGGAAACAGTTGCTGAATTAAATCGTGAGATTGAAATTTTAAGTAAGTATTTGCCTGAAGAAATGTCTGACGAAGAATTAATGAAAATTATTGATGAAGTAATAGCAGAAGTTAAACCAACTAGTATGAAAGAAATGGGAATTATTATGAAAAATGTTTCCGAAAAAGTTGGTAATAATGCTGATATGGGCAAAGTAAGTACAATTGTTAAATCAAAATTAAGTTAGTACTATTTAATAGTACTTTTTCTTTGCTTATTTAACCTATTAATAGTAAAATGAATACTAGAAAGGAAGATTATAATGATTCCTAAGGTAGTCTATGGTGCAATTAATGAAACTTGGCCAATGATTTTTATTTTCATTGTTGTTGTTAGTTTTATTCGTTTTTTTTCATTATATAGTAATGGTAAAAAAATTGTTTATTATCGAGAATTTATTTCGTTTCTTTTTATTATATATCTATTGTTATTGTTTGAACTTGTAACAAATACTGATATGACAAGTATTGGTAATAATTTTCAACCATTTAAAGAAATAACTAGGTATGCAATTGATTCACCATTATTTTATCGAAATGTTTTAGGAAATGTCTTGTTGTTTGTTCCTTTTGGTGTCTTTGTTTGTTATTATATTCGCAAATGTAACTTTTTGAAAGTTCTTATTATTACTTTTTTAGGTTCATTTACAATTGAAGCAGTTCAATTAAAAATTGGTAGGACTTTTGATGTTGATGATATTATTTTAAATGTTTTAGGTGGAATTATAGGTTTTTTATTATATAAAATATTACGTAAAATTAAAAATACATTGCCAAAGTTTTTAAGAAGTAATTTAATATTAAATATTATTGCTGTGATTTTAACCATTTTAATTATAATAGCATTTATAAATTATACAGGAATTTGGAAGGTGTTTTAATGTTTACAATTAATGATGAATATGGATATGAGAATGATTATAAATATTTAGAAAATTTAATAAAAAAATCTTTAAAAACATTAAATCCTGGAGAAGTAATTTTTTCAATTATATTTATTGATGATGATAAAATGCGTTCTTTAAATAAAAAATATCGAAATATTGATAAAACTACTGATGTTTTATCATTTGCATTTGAAGATAATGCAAAAATAAAGTATAATGAGTTTAGAGTTTTAGGTGATATTTACATATCTATACCGAAGATGAAAGAACAAGCTATTGAAAATGAAAAAACTGAAGAAGCAGAATTATCTTTTTTAGTTATTCATGGTTTTTTACATTTACTTGGATATGACCATATGCACGAAGACGATAAAAAAGTCATGTTTGAGTTACAGGAGGCTTTACTTAAATGAAGAAAAAATTTAAAAAAGAACAATTTCAAAGAGACGAAGTGAAAAAAAGGGGATTAAAAAGATTCTTTGCAAGTTGGTCATATTCTTTTCAAGGATTAGCATATGCATACAAATATGAACAAAGTATGTTAATTCATTTTATTGCAACTATATTTGCTGTAACAATGGGAATAATTTTAGAAATAAATGCTACAGAGTGGCTTTTAATATTTATTTCAATTGGTATGGTATTAGCAATAGAATTATTAAATTCAGCTATTGAAGCTGTTGTAGATCTTGTTACTTTAGAAATCCATCCTTTAGCTAAAATAGCTAAAGATACTGGATCAGCTGCAACATTTATTGTTAGTTTAATTTCATTTGTAATTGGAATGACTATTTTTATACCAAAAATATTAGCATTATTTTAGGAGGCTCCATGAAAGAAAAATTAATTAAATTATTAGCTAATGCTTATGCACCTTATTCAAATTATCCAGTAAGTTGTATTGTTATAACTAAAGATAATAATGAATTTATAGGAGTTAATGTTGAAAATGCAAACGGTACAAGCATATGTGCCGAAAGAAATGCTATTCACAACGCAATTGCTAATGGCTATAAAAAAAATGATTTTAAAGAACTACATTTAATGACTCGGAAGGTTTCAGTACCTTGTTTTGCTTGTCGTCAAGTTTTTACAGAATTTTTTTCAGACGATTTAAAAATATTTGTTTATGATTTAAATAATCAAGAAAAAGAATATACTGTTTTAGAATTATGTCCTCATAAATTTACGGAGGATGATTTAAGATGAAAA
Organism: uncultured Muribaculaceae bacterium; assembly: GCA_964345145.1. Lineage (GTDB taxonomy): Bacteria > Bacillota_I > Bacilli_A > RF39 > UBA660 > JAAZHN01. The sequence goes on from CAYFQA010000039.1 coordinate 5,822, forward strand.
GTGGTTTTGTCAGTTTAATCGGTAGACCTAATGTTGGAAAAAGTACTTTGTTAAATGCGATTGTCAATGACAAAATTGCGATTACATCATCAAAAGTTCAAACAACAAGAAATGTTATTCAGGGTATTTATAATGATGAAGATAGTCAAATTATTTTTATTGATACTCCTGGAATTCATAAGCCTAAAAACAAATTGGGGAAAGTTTTAAATAAAAAAGCTCAAGGCAGTATTCATGATGTTGATGTTATTTTATTTTTAATTGACGCATCACATGAACTTGGTCCTGGGGATAACTTTATAATTCAAAGTTTAAAAAATATTACAACACCAGTTATTTTAATAATAAACAAAATTGATTTAATAACTAAAGAAATGATTTTGTTAAAAATAAATGAATATAAAGATTTATATAATTTTGCAGAGATAATACCTGTTTCGGCAGAAAAAAAAGAAAATATAGATCATTTAATAAGTGTAATAAAAAAATACTTGACTGATGACTATCAATATTATCCAGAAGATCTAACAACAAGTAGTTCCAAGTTATTTTTAATAAGTGAATACGTTAGAGAAAAAGTCCTAATGTGTACAGATGAAGAAGTCCCCCACAGTGTAACTTGTTTAACTACTCACTATGAAGAAAAAAAAGAAATAATTAATATCAATGTTGATATAATTGTTGATCGTGATAGTTTAAAAAAAATAATAATCGGTAAACAAGGTTCAAAATTAAAACAAATAGGAGCCTTAGCTAGAATAGATATTGAGAAAATGTTAGGTAAACAAATATATTTAGAACTTTATGTTAGAACTATTCCTCGTTGGCGAGATCGTGAACGTCATATTAAAGAATTAGGACTGAAAGATTAAAATGATTAAGAAAGTAGAAGGAATAGTTATAAGTGAAGTAGCTTATGGAGAAACTTCTAAAATAATAAATGTTTTTACTAAAGAATATGGCATTATAGGAGTTATTGCAAAAGGCGCTAAGAGTTTAAAAAGTAAACTAAGAAATTATACTGTACCCTTTACATATGGATATTTTCACATTTATTATAAAGAAGAAAAATTATCAACATTGATCGAATGTGAAATTATTGATGAATTAAAAACCCTTAAAACAGATATTGTTCTAATGAGTTATTTGAATTATTTAATCGAATTATCTACTCAAATATATAAACAAAGCAATGATCAAGAAATATATACTTACTTGATATCAATTCTTAAGAAAATGAATCAAAATCTTGACCCAACAGTTTTAACAAATATTTTAGAAATAAAATTACTAGACTATTTAGGTATTGCCTTAAAACTAGATGGTTGTGTTAAATGTAATAACACTAAGAATATAGTTACTATAAGTCCAAGTGTAGGTGGCTACCTATGTAATATCTGTTGTAAAAACGAATTACTATATGATGATAAAGTAATTAAAATGATGAGAATGTACTATTTAATAGATATAGAATCGATAACTGATTTAAATATTAGTAAAGAAGTAAAACTAAGTATAAATAAATTTTTAAATAACTACTATGATCAATACACAGGACTATATCTCCAAAGCAAAGACTATCTAAATAAAATCTTAAAAGAATAATGTCAAATAAAACTCAATCTTAACAGTTTGAGTTTTTATATTAAATAAAATATGCTAAACTTAATATATGAAAAAGAATAAGAGTATAACAATTATATCGATATTAACCATATTATCATTCATAATAGGTTTTT
>CAYFQA010000040.1:0-2710 GCA_964345145.1 uncultured Muribaculaceae bacterium
TAGTAATAATTTTTTCATTTTCTTTTGTATGACTAGCTAAGTATTTAACTAATTCGGTTTTCCCAGAACCTGTTTCACCACTGACTATAACATTGCAATGGCCTTCAACACATTTCATTAAAAAATCATGAATCTCTAGCGTAACATACTCTTCATTTAATAATTTTTCTTTATTTAATCTAATCTTCGCAGGGGTTTTTCTAATTACGCAGGCTATTCCGTTAGTCGCGATTGAATCGTGAACGAAGTTCAAACGTAACTCAGTACTCTCAGCATCCAGAAACGGATGAGCCATATTGAATGTTTTCCCCATGACATTGGCACATTGAAACGCTAATTTTTCCATTAAAGCGTTATTTATGTCTGGTCTTTTAACTTGAAATACACCTTTAGACAATGTTTTTAACCACACGTTTGCTCCATTACTAATAGAAATATCGGTTATATCATCATTATCTAAAAACTCTCTCAAGGGGCCAAAATCTAACTGCGAGAAAATTGCTTCATTCACATTTAGCCCTCCCTTATATTATTCTTATTATTGATTAAATTTTATTATATGATCGCTTATATAATCAAATATATATTGATCATAACTAAGTTTACTTGGTTCATCTGTATATTTTTGATTTCGAACACGTGGAATAAATTTAAATGTATATCCTGAACTTCCACCCATCGAATCCAAACGAGTAGCGTTATTTAATAAATCTGCTAATTCTTTTGGTAATATCAAATAAAATTTTGCTGGTGATCCAGCTTTTTCTGCTCTATGAACAGGTCTATCACTTGAATCAGTTATATCTCTAACTTGAACACTTTTTAAAAAGTAATCTCCTGCCCATTGACCAATATTTTCTCCAGTTTTTAATTTAGTCATAAAATAAATATCAATATATTGACCTGGCATTATTTTACTAATAGGAACAGCTTCTAAATTTTGAAAGTTTTTAGTTTCTAAAATAAATAGTCCATCTGTATCAAGCATATCTCCATAAACTGAATTCGGATAATCATCTGGTTCAAGAACACTTTCCGCATAGAAAAAACCATTCTTCGGAATTGTTGTATTGTAATGAACCCTTTTATTTATTATTTGTGATTGATTTCTTAAAACATTATTTAATTTTCTTACTTCACGTTCTGGCATTTTAATTGTAGTTAACATATCTGTTGTAATATGTGTTCCAGCAGGAATTTGTTTATTGGCAATCCATAAAGTAACCGGTTTTGTTACTGAATCAATTCGATAATAATATCCCACTACTATCGCGACAACACCTAAAATTAATCCTAGCACCGTTACTGTGTTTTTGTTAGCCAAAAACTTTTTCAATGAATTGGAAAAGTTCCCCATATCTTATTCTCCTTCTTCTTTAATTTGAGCGCTTCTTTCAACTGGTAATTCTAAAATTGCATCTATTTGATTAACTACATCAAAACTTTCAGCATTACCTGTAACATTATATGCCCCAGTTGTTGTTGACACACGAACACATACCTTTGGAGGTATTTCATATAGTTCATAAAAACTAATTTTATATTCGTCATTTGTTATACGTACAGATTCTGCAAAACGTCTCATAAAATTTTCAACAAATTTTTCACGATTTATTTTAAGTTCTCCTGTAACACGATAATGCGCAAAATCAACTGCATCAATTAATGCCGCATCTGTTACTTCCTTAATTAAATAATAATCATGTGTATCTGTCGTTGTATAATCTTGTAATAACATCATTATTACAAGTACAAAAATTCCTAAAGCAACTAACCAATAACCCCACATACCAGCTTTCATTAAACCACTCTCTCCTATCATCTCGATATGAATTATCCATATCCTAGTTTCAATTATTATTATACTTTTGTTTTTTTAATACGTCAAGGTTTAGTAATCGTTTTTGATAAATTATTGCTTAGGTTTATCTCTTATGTTATATTTTAATTTAGGAAGGATGATTTATATATGCAAAAATTTAAAAATTTAGGAATCTTTATTAGTTGGATTATATTATATCTTTTCTTAAATATTATTGGAACAATTTTTATAGCAGTTATTTTTAATACTCAAGATGACAATAAAATTTTGATAATAAATATTTGTTTACAAACTTTATTTATGGTTATAATGGTATTAATTTATAGAAAAGAAATTAGTAAAGATTTTAAAAAAATTAAAAAAGATGATTTAATTACTGGTATTAGATATTTAGTTTTCTTTACTTTAATTTCATTGTTCATTTCTTTAATAACATCATTTTTAGGATCAAATATATCAGAAAATGAAGCCGCTAATCGTTCTTTTTTAAATACAATGATATTCCCAGCTTTATTTTCTTTTTTAATACTCGCGCCTATTACCGAAGAATTATTATTTAGGTTTAGTTTAAAAAAAGTTTTTACTAATAAATGGATTTTTATAGTTATATCAGGAATATTATTTGGAATTCCACATATGGCAATACAAGGAATTACTGATTTAGCAAGTGGATTACAACTTTTAAATTATTCAATAATGGGATCTGCTTTAGCATTAATCTATTCTGAAACTAAAAATATTTGGATTCCAATAATTACACATTCATTAAATAATTTATTAGCAGTTTTACTTATTTTATTAGGAAGTATAGGGAGTTAAATGAAAAAAATGACATATTTTATTATTATAATTATAATTGGGCTTGGTTTTTTCTTCTGGAGTTCTGAA
>CAYFQA010000040.1:2720-7338 GCA_964345145.1 uncultured Muribaculaceae bacterium
TCGTTAAAGAATACGCAGTTAAAAATAAGAAATTACCAAAAAACTTTGTCGGTACTAAAATAGTTCACTTTTCTGATCTTCATTTTGCATCAACTGTTCATGAAAAAGAATTAAAAAATATTGTTGAAAAAATTAATAATTTAAAACCAGACATATGTGTATTTACTGGCGACTTAATTGAACGAGAATATAAATTAGATGAACAAAAAAAAGATTTCATGATTAAAGAATTAGGTAAAATAAAAGCTAGATTAGGTAAATTTGCTGTTATTGGTAATCATGATTATGAACACGAATATTTTGATGAGTTATTAACAGAAGCAGGCTTTCAGGTATTAAATAATTCTCATCAATTAATTTTTAATAAAACTAATACACCTATCGTAATTGCTGGTACTACATCTTTACTACAATCACATCAAAAATTAGATAAAACTTTCTCTTTCCAAGAAAAGGAAAAAGAAGAACATTTTACTATTTTCTTAGCACATGAACCAGATACATTGAAAAAAGCACGAAAATATACCATCGATTTAATGCTTAGTGGACATTCACATGGTGGACAAGTAAGATTACCTTTTATTGGAGCAATAATAACTCCTTTAGGAAGTAAAACTTATTATGAAGAATATTATAAAGTTGATGAAACTGATCTTTATATTTCTAGTGGTATTGGAACAAGTACATTAAGAGTAAGATTTTTCAATAAACCTTCAATCAATTTAATTCGTCTTTATGATAAATAACATTTAAAAAGAAGATTTAAAATCTTCTTTTTTTTAATAATATAAAATACTTATCTGACATTTTTCAGCACGATTTGTTTTTAATTCAATTACATTTCCTTTAATAGAACGTGTATAACCACTTGTACAATTAGATGTCATTTGATGAATTCCGGTAAAATTAACTAATGTTACAGGTACTACTTCTGTCGTTCCTGGCATTGAAACTGTCTTAATCATTATCGGTAACCATTCCGCATTCAATGTCGTTGATGAATATACTGCTTGAGTAAAATCAAACTTTTTACCATTTAAGGTCCAACCATTAAATCTGTATGCTGCTTTAGTTGGATCTTCTGGTCTTGTTATACGACTTCCTGATGGAATATATTGATTTGGAATTGATGTTCCTCCATTAGTATTAAATGTAATCTTAATACCATTAATTTTATAACTTGCATTTAATGTCGTATTACTATAAATCTTAGTATTAAAATCAAATAAACGACCATTTAAAGTCCAACCGATAAAATCATAACCAGCTATAGCTGGTGCCGCCATTGGTGAAACGGTTTTACCACCATCAACAGTTTTTGTTCCTAATAAATTGCCTGTATAACCAAAGAATGTAACTACATACTTTGTTGGAGGCGGTGTTGGTTTAATAAATCGAACAGTACACGTTCTTGCACTTGAAACTGATTTAACAGTAAGAGTCTGATTTTTCGTACTATATACACCTGTTCCTGAAGTACAAGAAACTGAACTATAAACAAAACCACTATTTGGTTTTACTGTAAATGTTTTACTACCACCTTTAACCACATTGGCATTTTGAGTTGCCGGAGTTCCATTTGAAGCCTTAACAGTAACAACAAATTCAGTAACCACTGGATCTGGCTTTGGTGGTTTTGGTGGTTCTGGAGTAGTCGATGTTGACGAAGATGAAGGTTGTTCACAATCTGGAGCTTTATAAAGACAAGCTCTTTCAGTACCACAGTTAGAATGTTGAATTCCTAAACAAGATTGACCACAAGGAGCTGTACAACCAGTACATTCTGACCATTCTGTATCTTCACATTTAGGAGCAACAACTACTTCTTGAACAACATCATCAGTGTTATTTGTTCCATCAGAAACTACTACTACAATTTGTCCTGATTCTTCAAATTCTATTTCCGTTGTAGTTTTTTCAGATTTCACCCATGACAATCCTTCATCAACTGTATAACTACAAGTAATTTGTTTGTCTTCTGTCTCTGGACAATTTACTACAACTTTTGAATCATTAACTTCCGCATCATATTCAATTGTTGGTTCTTCTAATTTTTTTAATCTAACAGTTGTTCTTCTTTCATATTCATTTCCTAAATAATCTTTAGCAGTTACTACTAAATCATAACTATCTGTTTTTAATTCAGAAAAACGATATGTTGGAGCATCATGCTCAAAAGTTTGAACACTATCTATTTGTCTGTTTCTATTATATTTATAAACAAATGTATTTAAACGTAACCCTTCAGGTGCATCCAATTTAGCAATAAAACCATATGAAGTAATATCATATGTTAATAATTTTACTTTTTCTTCATAGTCAACAAAACAACCACCATTTGGTTGATAGCCAGCTATTACATCATTACTAATATCATCATATTGAATAGAAACGTCTCCACCCATTTTTTCTTTAGTCTTTGGATTATATAAAACCGGCTCATCTTTAGAGTCACTTTCTAAATAACCTTCTTTAATTAGTATTTCTAAAGTTACACATTCTTCTTCGAGTTCTTTAACACGATTAATATTTTTACGGCCATATTCTACTCCTGCTGCTTTAATTCTTGCTAATAAATCATCATAAGCTTTATTCTTTTTTGAGGTATTTACTGCACTCATCACAAAAAGACCGATTATCACAATTAAAATCAGGACGCCAATTACAACCCACTTGATAGGAAATGCGCGTTTTTCTTCGTACATTATATACACATCCTTATGTTTAAATTATAAACTAGATATAGCAATAATTCAACCTTTTTTAAATGAAAAAAAGTTGATGTTTATCAACTTATTTTTTTCTTTTACCTTGTCTAAATTAAATTTACCAATATTAATAAATTCATTTTTTCCATAGATAAATCTCTTTTCATTAGTATCTGATGGCAGCTCTATAATTTCTAATATATGTTTTTGAATATTAATCAAATATTTCAGACCATCTTTTTTTATTAAAAAATATGGAGATACATCACCTAAAGAATCAGCAAGACTTACCGGATATATTTCAGAAAAAGTATCAATTATATGTTCAACAACAGTAAATTTTTTAAATCTTGATAAATTATAGATTTAATATGGTTTAGGAAAATATTCTTTTAATACATCTATAGTCATCGTTAATTTGTTTTTATATTTTTCTTTATCCAATTCAATTTTCATAGTTAATGCTGGTAATTGTCTTTCACTATCTAAAAAATAATCAACTGTCATTCCAAATACTTTAGCTAGCTCTTGCAAATTAGTTATATCAGGCAATCCCGTATCACTCTCCCATTTAGTTATAGCTTGTCTTGAAACATTCATTATTTCAGCTAATTGTTCTTGTGATAAACCAAATCTTTTTCTAATCTCTTTTAATTTTTGACCCAAAGTCATAATATCCCTTCCTTTCTGCCTCTAATAATACTAACAGCAATTAATTTTTAGTAGCAAATTCACTTTACATTAATGCTATTTATCGTAGCAAAGTAAATTCTTTTAAAGTACATCATATCCAAACATTAAAAAACCATGATTAACATGGTTTTATTTTTAATAATAAATAATACTTATCAAACAACGCTCTTCAGTTTTTGTGGTTAATGTAATAACATTACCTTCAATTTCATGATCAAATCCACCTTTACAATTCGAATTAAGATTTTCTAAATTTGTAAAATTACTTAAAGTTATTGTAACTGGATCCTTAGTTCCTGGCATAGTTACTGTTCTAATTGAAAGTGGAATCCAATTAGCAAACAACGTTATTGGTTTTGTTACCGGACTAGAAAAATCATAAGTAGCCCCATTTAATGTCCATTTAGTAAACTTATATCCAGAACGAGTTGGCTTTGCTGGTTCATATGCTTGACTACCAATTGGAATATATTGACTTTGAACAGTTGTACCTTTATTTGAATCAAACTTCACAATAACACTTTGAATTTTGTATGTAGCATTTAAAGTAATATTTGCATATATCGGTGTATCAAAATTAAACGTTGATCCATTTAATGTCCAAGCTACAAATGTGTAACCCGACACTTCTGGCGCGGTTACTCTTGAAACTGGCTTACCACTTTCTACTTCTTTCGAAGTAATTGTTTTACCATTAAAATCTACAAAAGTTACAACATGTTTTGTTGGTAAGATAACTTCTTTTGTAAAATAAACAGTACATGTTCTTGGACTAGTAACTTTACTAACCGTCAATAATTTAGTTCTAGTTGAATATGTAGCTTTACCTTTATTACATTCAACCGAACTATAAACATAACCTTTATTAGGGTTTATAGTAAATGTTTTTTGAGCATCTTTTTTCACTTTAGCTTTTTGAAGTGTTGGTGTTCCGTTTGACGTTTTAACAGTTACTTCATATTCAACAACTGGTGGTACTGAAGATTTACTTGATGACGAAGAAACACAAGTTGTACCAATAATTAAACAAGACCTTTCATTACCACAGTTGGATGTTTGTACACCTTCACAATTTTCGTTACATGCAGCTGTACAACCAGTACATTCTGACCATTCTGTATCTTCACATTTAGGTTCAACTGTTACTTCTTGAACTATATCTGGCGTTGAATTATGGCCATCTGTTACTTTAACAATTATTTTTCCAGACTCTTCAA
>CAYFQA010000041.1:0-7168 GCA_964345145.1 uncultured Muribaculaceae bacterium
AGTTAATTCAACTTTAACTATTTCAATCAAACTACTTTCTTGTAAGTATTCAATTTTTAATTTATCATCAACTGTAATAAAAGGTAATAATTCTTCATTAACTTTAATTGAAACACGATATTTTATATTATTGGTATCAGTAAGATAATAATTAGTATTACCATCTATTAAAACTGTTTTTAAAGACTTAACTGTAATTGTTTTAACAATATTTTTCATATCACTTGGTATTTTACTTGAAAAACTATCTAAATACTTCTTAGCAGCTTGTTCAATACCTAATGACGCATCTGTAACGACTACTTTTTGATAATCAGCTACATCGACAAATGAATACATTTTTACTAATCCAGCATTATCTTTTAAGCTCATCAAATATGTTGGACGATTATTTAAATTTATTAATAACGGAAATGATGCTTTATAACGCATTTGTTGAACTTGTCCTTCAGCTGACGCCATAGCGGAATACTCTTCCGCACCAGGAACTGAATAAAAATTTGTTTCTTTTGTTCTTAAATTAGTTAAAATAAATCCTAAATTTGATTCATCTGTTGATAAACTTGTTATTCCTGTATACATATAAACATCATCATTCATAACCGTATAATTATATCCTTCAGTTGTTTGAACTACTCCTTTTTGACCAAATATTGAGTTAAAAAACCCTTTTTGATATAGACCCCAATCATTAACCTGTTCAATAACTAAACTTGCTGAAAAAACATGATCTACCCAAACCGGAATATTATCTTTTTGATATATTTTTGTTTCATCATTAATCGGATTTAATACAACTCTACCTGTTATTTCTTTTCTCAAGCCAACTCCAGCCTAATCAAGAATTGGAATAATCCAATAAGGATCACCTGAATTATCAACCTCAAATGTTTCTTTATCAAACATTAAAGTCGGATATTTAAATCTTAAATAACGATATAGATTGTTATTTAAAAGTGCTGAAGGCATGATTTTCATACCTTTTTCCAATTTAATTAGTTTTGATTCTCCACTTACAGAATTAACTGTTATATAACCCATTACTCCTTTTTTATAATTACCAATGTATTTTATCCAATTTGCATATTCAAGCGGAGTAACTCTAACTATTTCATTATTTAGATTAATTTGAGTATATAAATCAGAAACTTGAAATTGACTAACTAATTCAGGCATTTGCCCCATTACTCTGTCACCAAGTCTACTGCTTGATTCTTTATCTAGTAATGGTAAAGTTTTAAAATTAACTGCCACGACATCCTTAGTAAATTCTCCTTCTTGATTAACCTCTATTCTTTTAGAATAAGCTTTAGAATTAAAAATTGGAGAATTAATAATATTAATAATAAATATGATTACGATAATGCCTATTCCTAAAATTATTCCTATTCCTAATCTTTTAAGTTCAGTAATAAACTTCCCTTTAATATTTATATATTCATTAACATTTGTAATTTTTAATAAATAATAAACTCCAATAATAGTCAATATATATAAATAAAAACCTGGATTTTTAAAGTTTAATGCTGGTAAAGTAATATAAAATGCTAAAAACGCATATATTGCTAAAATAATCGCTTTAATAACTGTTTTTTTTGTCATTCTTTTTTTCATTTCTATCTCCTGTAATAATTTTATCATATTTTTAAAATTTTTATTATTTTTTACTTGTTCTCTATTTCTTAAAGTGTTATATTTATACTGTAGGCGGGGGTGCTCCATGAGTAAAAAAACTGTATTAGAAAAAGAAAAATTAATTAAGTATTTAAAATCTAGAAAAAGAGTTATGCGTCCCGGACAAATAGCTAGGATGTTTAATCTTAAAAAAGAGGAAAAAGAAAAATTAATTTTTTTATTGGAAGAAATAAAAATTGATTATCCAGAATTATTTATAAAACCACCTAAAATAATTAAAGAGTGTCTTACTCAACCTAAACAAATCAAAAACGATTATGTTTGTGTTGATGATGTGATAAATTGTTTAAATCAAAGAAAAAAGAATTGTTTGATTAATGACATAAGTCGTTCTTTGAATTTATCAGATAAGGCCAAACAAAAACTGGATGAAATAATTGAAAAGTTAGTTATAGAGGGTAAAATATTAAGAACAAAATTTGGAATTTGTATATTTCCTGAAAAAACTAATTTAGTCGTTGGACCAATAAAAATTGGTGTAAATGGTAATGGTTTTGTTAAACATGTTGTTATTGATAATAATTCTCTTAATGGAGCTTGTAATGGTGATATTGTATTAGTTGAAACTCTAGATAATTCCTATAATGATTCTAAAGGTATTGTTAGAAATATTTTAAAAAGAATGGACAATTACATTCCCTTTAAATATGAAAATGGAACTTTAATTCCTTATGGAGTTTATTTTCAACATACATTAAACATTAACCCTTCATTATTAGAAGGATTAGAAAATGGCGATCGAGTTGGTATAAAATTGTCTGAAACAAATCAAAATTCAAACTTTGATATTTCTGAATTAATTTTAATAGCTAAAAGAAATGATCCAGCAATTGAATATAAAACTATTGCTGTGAAGCATGGTTTTGATGTTGATTATACTAAAGAAGAATTAGAACAGGTATATAGTCTTCCAACTTCTGTTTCCGATAAGGAAATGGAAGGAAGAACTGATTTTAGGAACGAACCAACAATTACTATTGATGGGGAAAAAACAAAAGATATCGATGATGGTTTTAGTTTTGAAAAATTAGATAACGGTTGTTATATAGTTAAAGTTCATATTATGGATATTACTAATTATATAGAAAAAAACAGTCCTCTACATGAACGAGCTAAAAGAAATGCTAATACTTTATATTTAATGAATGAAGTTTTTCATATGTTTCATCATACCGTTGCTAATGGAATTTGTTCTATGAATGAAGGTGTTGATCGTCTATCTATTTCTGGAATAATAAAACTTAATAATGATGGGGAAATAATGGATTATGAATTATTATTAGGAGTCGTTCAATCTAAAAAGAAAATGACTAACGTAAATGTTAATAAGTATTTAGATGAAGGTATCGTCACTCCTAGCTATGAACCATTTACAAACATGCTAGATATTGCTAAAGAAATATCTGATAAATTTGAACAAGCAAAAATTAAAAATGGCTATTTACAATTTGCTAATAATGATCCTGATTTTGATATTGATGAAAATGGAAAAATTAAAAGTTTCAAAAAACAAAAACCAGGAAGTGCTGAAAAATTAGTTGAAAATGCAATGATAATGATGAATATTTGTATGGCAGATTATCTAAGCTGGTTTAATATTCCATATATTAAACGAATCCATGAACATCCTGATGGAGAAAAAGTTAAGGAAATAATTCATTTTATTAATACTTTGGGTTATAAAACTAGACATTTTAGAAATCAAGAAGATCCAAAATCTTTACAAATTATTTTAAAACAATTAAAAGATGTTAATATTTTTCCTATCTTATCAGAAATGTTATTAAGAACCATGAAAAGAGCTGAATATTCTTTAAATAATATTGGTCATTATGGACTTGCTTTAAAAAATTATGTTCATTCTACTGCTGGAATTAGAAGAGTTACTGATGTTGAGACACATTATTTATTTAAAGAACTTTATTTAAATAAAAATGTTGATTTTACTTTAGAGGATTTACAAGAAAAAGAAAAATATTTAAGTGATTTAGCCAAACATGCTTCTAACCAAGAACGTAGAAGTGAAAATGCCGAAAGAGAAGCAGAAGCTATGGAAATGGCTGCTTTAATGGAAAAAAGAATTGGTGAATATATTAATGGTCGTATTATAAATATTTCTCCAATTGGTGTTAACGCTTTAACTGTTGATGGAATATATGGTTATGTGAGATTTAAAGATATTTTAAAAGGTAATTATCGTTTTGATCAAAAAACAAGGTCTTTAACAATTAAAAAAGGCACTCAAATAAAAATTGGTGACGCGGTTAGATTAAAAGTAACAAAAGCATCTAAAGAATTAAGAATTATTAATTTTAAAGTTGTAGAATTATTAAATGAAGAAAAAAGTTTAAAATTAACAAAATAAAAACAGGTTAACCTGTTTTTATTTTTCATAATCTTTTAAAAATGATTTAAATATCTTTTTTAAATCTTCATGAGTCATTATTTCTAATGCTTCTTCAAATGTAAAATATTTAACTGTTTCAATTTCTCCTTCTTGCCTTTTATAATCATCATTTAAAGGTATCGCATAAAAATAATGAACATCTTTTAAAACATTTGGCCCAGGCATATAAGAAATTGTATATTTTTTATCACTTATTATTTTAACATCTATATTTGTTTCTTCTTTTACTTCTCTAATAGCGGTTTCAAGTTCAGTTTCACCAGCTTCCATATGTCCTTTAGGAAAAGACCAATGCCCATATTTACCACTTTGAACAAGAACAACTTTTCTATCTTTAACAATTATACAACCACAAGATACTTCTTTTTTCATTATATCTCCTTTCTTAACCCTTTCTTAATAAGATTATACCCTATTTTTTCATACATTTTTAAAGAGTTTTTATTATTTGACATCACATCTATATCAACATATTTTATACTTCTTTTCTTACACCAAGTTTCAAACTCCAACATTAATTTTTTACCAATTCCTTGTTGTCTATATTTATCTTGGACATATATTGCCTCGATAAATGCTTCTTTAAAAATAAAAACTTCATCCAATTCTTTTTCATATCCATAAATAAAACCAATAACTTTATTATCCACTTCTGCCAACAATATTATGCTTTTTTCATCAGCAAAAATCTGATCATATTCACCATCAATCGAAATATTTTCTACTATATTTGAAGAAAACATCCTTTCATAACAAATTAATTCTTTGAACAATGTATTTATATGTTTAGTGTCTTTATTAGTAGGTTTTCTTATTATGATCTTATCCATTAAATCACCTATAAAAATTATATCATTTAAAAATTAAAATTCTATCTTAACTTTAGGATCATTATCATAATTATAATATTTTTTTAAATGTGTATTAAGTGTTAATAATTTTTTATTTTTTGAATCAAAAGCAATACTAGAACCTCTAGTATCTTCAAATGTTTCCCAATAATTACTCACATGATTATAAACACGAATTCTTTTTGATTTTTTTACATCTTCAGGTAATAATTCACCATGGTTAATCGCGTCATCGGCATGGATACCATAAACAAATGGATTGATTAACTCAATGGATTGAACATCTAATTTCTTACTTCTAATACTTAAAGATGTATTTATTATTGAATTAATTAATGGAATATTTGGTCTACTACCAATAACAATTAAAAATTTTAATTGATATAATTCTTTTTTTGATAAAGTACTTAACATTTCAATAACATGAACCGAAGAATATTTTTGAACTTTAAAAGGTGCTTTATGAAAATTTCCTTCATAAAATTGAGAAGGAGGTAAGTCATTATCAACGCCAAAAGACATATTACCAAAACTATGTGCTAAAAAGGTATAATTTTTATTTGGGTCATAAGCAAAAAAAGAAACACAAGTATAAATACCAGTTGTTTTTAATATTGGTTTTTCTATATTAGCAATTCCATATTCACCAGTATAAACTTCTGTAACTAAGTTTTCATCAATTTTTTCTTCTTTAAATAAAGAAATATCATTTTTAATTTGTTCTAATTTTCTAACTTCTTCAATATAACTTATATTACTAAGTTTTTCATTTTGTTTATGCATAATTTCCCCCTAAAATTATTGGTTATTATAACATAGATAATTTAAAAACAAACCAAATTAGTTTGTTTTCATCTCTTTAATAATGTTTCCTTCAACATCATAAATTATAAAATTATTACTTTGATAAATCATATAGGTTGCAGATCCTGCTTTTGGTAAAGATAATGAACCAGGATTTAAAATAAAAGCATTATTTGTTTTTCTCATTTCCGGAATATGTGTATGACCATAAATTAAATATTCATTTTGTTCCGGATATAAATATTGACGATGACCATGTATTAATTTAAATGTTTTATTATCAACATTTAATGTGTAATAATCATACGTTTTAAAATTTAAAATATTATTTTGATCACAATTACCATTAATATAAATAATTTTTTCTTTATTTTTATTAAAATACTCAATTAAATAATCTGGATTTTCTTCTGCATCAATATCATAACGATAATTATAAAAAGAATCTCCTAATACTATTATTTTATCCATAGAATTTATTATATTTTCTATTTTTTTAAAATTAGTAATAAGTCCATGGATATCTGATATAAAAATGATTTTCATTAATATCCTTTTTGGCCAACTAATGATTCATCATCATCAATCATTGATTGAACTTCTATAATTCGATAGTCATCTTTATTATCACGAACAATTACTCTTTTAATTCCAGAATTAATTATCATTCTTTTACACATCGAACAGTTATTAGCATTTTCTACATAATCATTTGACTTAATGTCTTTACCAACTAAATATAAGTCAGATTCAATCATTTCGTTTCGAGAAGCACTTATAATTGCATTAGCCTCAGCATGAACACTTCTACACAATTCATATCTTTCTCCTCGTGGGATATTCATTTCTTCACGAATACACTTTCCTAGATCAATACAATTTTCTCTACCACGAGGTGCACCATTATAACCAGTTGAAATTACTTCATCATTTTTAACAATAACTGCTCCCCATTTTTTCCTTAAGCATGTACTTCTTAAAGAGACTGTTTCAGCTAAATCTAAATAATAATTAACTTTATCTCTTCTTTTCACGTTTTTCTCCTTTCATTTTTTTAAATATTTCTCTTATATTGTTTTTATCAATTGCAAATATTGTTTTATAAATTGGATATTCATCCCATTTTATATATTCATTTTCATTATTTATTAATTCTCGTTTTAAAGTATTAAGTTCTAATACTATTTCTTGTCCTTTATTTGTTAACTTATATTTAGAATCTGTTTTTAAATATAAATAATATATTAAACCAGTAATTAAAAATATATGAATGATTCCCAAAACATCACTAATTATATTAACTAATAAATAGATTAACAAGTTATCATTTTTAGGATTAAATAAATTTATTTCTAATAGAGTACCTACTGGAGAAATAGTTAGTAATAAAATTATTGGAACAAACAATAAT
>CAYFQA010000042.1:0-3295 GCA_964345145.1 uncultured Muribaculaceae bacterium
TTATTAATATTGTTGTTATTAATTCGATTAATGTAAACCCATTTTTTACTCTCACAATAATCACCTATTATATTATAACATTTCAAAACAATACAATCAATTATTAATATGATGTTGAATTGATTTTGTTTCTTCAGTTAAAATTTCAAAAATATATCCATTATTAAGACCATATTTAATAATTTTCTCTGTTGCTTTTATATTAGATTTTTTAATATCATGTTGCAAAACTATATAATGACTTTTATTATACTTTATATGTTTTATTACTTCGTTAGCTATTTTATCTGGATCAGAATATTTAGTATCTCTGCTATCAACATTCCAATCAAATGGATAGTAACCTTTTTCCTTAACTAATTTATCTAATCTAGTCATGATCCCTGGATTAAACTTAGAAACTTTATTGGAACTACCTCCTGCATAACGCATTAATTTTGTCTCAGTACCAGTTTGTCTTTTAATCATTTCTTGAACCATTTCTAAATCATTAAAGAAATTTTCTTCACTTGCATATATTTTTTTAAATTGATGAGAATAAGTATGTAAGCCTAAAGCATGTCCATCATCATAAATTTTTTTAATAACATATTCATATTTTGGAAATTGTCCAGTAACAAAAAAAGTTGCTTTTACATTATATTTTTTTAAAACTTCTAATAATAATTCGGTATTATAGTTTGGTCCATCATCAAATGTTAAATAAACTTTTTTATCAACTATTTTATTAACTTTTTTTTCTGTTTGGGTTCCAACTATAACTTTTCTAACACTTTCCATAGTATTTCCAGCTTCATCGGTAACAGAATAAGTTAAAAGATATGTTCCTTTTTTATTATTTAAAACTTGACCCGAAATAGTTACTTGTTCTTTTAAATTTTCACTACAATTATCATAAACATTATAACCAGGCTCAATATATGGTTCATTTAATTTTAACAATATTTTTTGTCCACCTAATAATTCAATAATAGGGCTTTCTGTATCTTCGTATATTATATCGCGATAAGCAGTTGTTACATTACCTGATGAATCAGTAACTTGATATTTATATTTATTTCCTTCAATATATTTTTTTGTTTTTTTAGTTATATTTCCATCTTTATTATCATAAACTCGAAATGATGGTTCACTTATTTTCCCATTAGGGCACATAACAACTGTATTTGCATCAAAAAAATCTATAACTGGTTTTTCATCATCTATTACCAAAACTCTTTGATTTATTTCTTTTTTAATTCCTTTATAATCTATCGAATATATAACAATATAATTACCTGGTTTTGTGCTATCAACTGATCCTGTTACTTGTAATTTATCTGTAATATTTTCACAATGACCAACAAAAAATTTATTACCATAACATGCTTCAACTAAATTAGGATCATAAAAACTATTTAATGTAATCACTTTATTTTTTTCAATATAGTTAAAATAGATATCTTTAGGTAATATTAAAAGAATCATTATTATTATCGTAATAAATAACAAACTAAGAAACCAAAATTCTATCTCTTTATTTTTCATTTTCATCACTTAATTATTATATCATTCTTTATACAAAAAATAAAAGAATCTTAAATTAAGATTCTTTTTTATATTCACAATCTAAACATTTTGTTAGATTTTTTTTAATCGTTAATGTTCCTTGGCAATCTGGACATTTCTCAGAAATTGGTAAATCCCAAGAGGCAAAATCACATTTCGGATAATTTGAACATCCATAAAATATTTTACCTTTACGAGTTTTCTTTTCAATAATATTACCATCACATTTCGGACAAGGCATTATTACTTTAACTTCTCTTGGTTCTTTTTTAATATACTTACATTTTGGATAATTTGAACAAGCTGTAAACTCTCCAAAACGACCTCTACGAACAACTAATTCGCCTCCACATTCTGGGCATATTTCCCCAGTTGTTACTGGAGCTTTCTTTTCCATTTCTGTAAAAGCTTGATCAACTAAAGGATTAAACTCTTCAAAAAAATTCTTTAAAACTTCAATATGATCTTTATCATTATCTGCTATTTCATCTAAATCATTTTCCATATTTGCAGTATATTCAACATTTATGATATGGCTAAATCCTTCTTGCAATTTATCCGTTATTTCAATTCCCATCTCTGTTGGTTCAAATTTCTTATCAACTATATTTACATAATCACGCTCTTTAATTTTTTCCATAATAGCTGAATAAGTACTAGGACGACCAATTCCTAATTTTTCTAATTCTGCTATTAATGATGCTTCGGTATAACGAGCAGGAGGTTTTGTAAAATGTTGCGATTTAACTATTTCATTAGCTATTAAAACATTACTTTTATAATCTTTGAAATTAGGAAGAATTATATCTTCATTTTTTTCATATTCTTTATATATTTTTAAATAACCATCAAAAGTTAATACTTGTCCTGTTGCTTTAAAAGTATAACCATTATTAAATAATGTAATTGAAGTTGTTAATACTTTTGCATCAGCCATTAAAGATGCAAGCGCTCTTGTATAAATCATTTTATATAATTTATATTCATCGTTAGTTAAATATTCTTTTAAACTTTCTGGAACTCTTTTTAAACTTGTTGGACGAATCGCTTCATGAGCATCTTGAACATTATCTTTCTTCTTACTTACCTTAACAGAGCCAATATATTGTTCTCCATATTTTTTCTTAATATGAGTAAACGCTTCATTAATAAATTGACTAGATAATCTAGTTGAATCTGTTCTCATATAAGTAATTAAACCAACTGTTTCACTTCCTAAATCAATTCCTTCATATAACTTTTGAGCAACTCTCATTGTTTTAGCTGATCCAAAATTTAATTTCGTCGCACCCATTTGTTGTAATGTTGAAGTAATAAAAGGCATTACTCCTTTTTTATTTTTAGGTTTTTCTTCAATGGCTTCAATAGTAAATGATTTATCTAAAGCTTTTAATATATCATCTGCTTCTTTTTCACCATGTATTTCAATCTTCTTACCATGATATTTATCTAATTTAGCTGAAAAGTCTGGAAAATTAGCATCTATTTCCCAGTATTCAACTGGATCAAATGCTTGAATTTCACGTTCTCTATCAACAATTAATTTTAAAGCAACACTTTGAACACGACCAGCACTTTTACCACCAATTTTCGATTGCATTAATTTACTTAATCTAAATCCAATGATTCGATCTAATATTCTTCTAGTTTCTTGTGAATTAACTAAATCTTGATCTATTTTTCTAGCAGATTTAAATGAATCTAAAATAGCATTCTTAGTTATTTCATTAAATACTATTCTTTCTTA
>CAYFQA010000042.1:3305-7097 GCA_964345145.1 uncultured Muribaculaceae bacterium
TCGCTTCTCCTTCACGATCGGGGTCTGTCGCTAAATATATGTAATCTGAAGAAGCAACATCTTTTTTTAAAGCAGTTATTACTTTTGATTTACCTTTGATTGGAATATAACTAGCTTTAAAATCATTATCTGTATCTACTCCAAAACCATATTTACCAGTAGTTGCTAAGTCTCTAATATGTCCCATACTAGAAACAACTTTAAAATCTTTATCCAAATATTTACTTATTGTTTTTGTTTTACTAGGCGACTCTACTATCAATAATTTTTTCATCCCATCATCCTTTCTATTTATATTTTTGTAAAGCTTCATCTAGATTAGCAAAATAATTGTTCTTAATTGCTAATGTCGACATTTTTTGTCTTTGTCTTATTTCTTTTTTAATTAAAATAATTTCTTCATCTGTATATGCGTTTTCAATATTTTCAGGATCATTTAAAATGAATTTATCAGTTGCAGCATTATAAAAACCTATTTCATCTTGCCATGATCCATCAGTAAATATTGCACGATGATGAACTTTGTCATTAAATATATCTTCTCCAACATAATATCTTGGATCATAATTTAAATCGAACATATTTAATATGGTTGGTAATATATCGATTATGGAAACATATTTATCAATATGTTGTCCTTCAATTTGTGAATTATAAATAATAAAAGGGGTCTTATCTAAATTTTTATTACGACCAGCATCTTCTCCTAAAATATCAATTTGTCTTTTATCTCCCAAAGCATATGGTTGATGATCACCAAAAAGTACTAGAACAGTATCATCTAATTTACCTTTTCGCTCTAATTCTTCTAATAAATATTTAAGCCCTAAATCAGTTTCATAAATTTTCGAATAATATCTTTTAACATGCATTGATAAATTTGGTTCATCAAATAAATGAATATTTTTATCACCATAAACACTTGAAACGTCATAACGTGAATGTCCTGTTACAGTAGTCATAAAACTCATAAATTTTTCTTGATCAACAAAATATGGTAACCCCTTTTCAAATAATTCAACATCACTTGGCCATTCTCGAATTTGAACATTTTTCATTTTTAAAGCTCGAGAATTATAATATTTTTCACTTCCGGCATTACGATGAATTTGATTTCGATAATAAAATTGATCAACATAATTATGATAACTAGAAACATAATATCCTTCATTTTTAAATAGATTAAATACTGCTTGTGGATAAGTATTACGTCGGTAAGCATTAGCAGTACAAACATTATTAATCGTGTATAAACCAACCATCGCGGTCATTTCATTATTCCCTGTTGGACATTGATTACGTGGTGAATAAAAATTACTAAAGCTAATTCCTTCATCCCATAATTTATATAACGTCGGAAAATATTCTTCATTAATTCCCAATAATGATACTGATTCCATCATTATAAAAATAACATTTTTATCTTTAAAAATACCTGTATATTCATTCTTAGGAGTTATTTCACGACTAATAAAATAATGATGTAGCTGTTTTAAACGACTATTTTTTTCTTTTTCAATTACTTTTAGCCAAGCTGTATCATCAATAACTCTTGTATAATCTGTTACTTCTTCTGGCTCTGGTTTTTTAACTGGATCAAGAGGTACTTTTTCAATAGGTGGTTCTAGATTAAAAATAACACTATTTAAATCTGTTATAAAAAACATAGTTATTCCTAATTGATCAACCGCGACCGATTGATTTTCTGGATTAAGAAACACTTCTAAATTATTTTCTATTTGATATTTACTTTGCATAAATGGACTAATTAAAGTTATATAATACATAAATATTAAAAATACAACTACACTCACTTTAATAATACGTCGAACAAATTTTGTTCTTTTTTTATCATTTACTAATTTAATTTCAAAATTAAAAAACTTTTTTAAAATTGGCATTAATATAAAATAATATATTATTAATAAACCAAAAGGTATAAGTTCTAAAAGGTATATTAGATCAATACTAGCTAAAAATTCACCTAAAAATTCCATAACTTTATATGCTTGTTCACTTGTTTTAAATGACATATATGTTCCAACATAACTAAAAAAAGATAATTGTAAAACAGCATAAACACTTATAATTAAAGAAAATAATAAATTTAAAACAATTGTTATCTTTTCCTTAAATCTTGTAAACACCCAAGAAACTATATAACTAATCAAAAGTGAACTTAAAAACATTCTAAAAACTGCCCAATTAAAAATATTACTACCACGGATAAGTCTTAGAATAATATCTATACCAAATGTACTTATAAAAATAATAATAAAATTAAAAAATCTTTTATTAACATTTTTAATCATTTTTTTTATCACCTTTACTTATTAAATCACTAATCGGCTTAAAAGTAAACCGATAATCATCTAAGATACCATAAGTTTTTATATTTTCAAGATGTTTTTTAGTTGGATAGCCTTTATGATTTTTAAATCCATATTGTGGATACTTTTCATCTAATTCTAACAAAATTTTATCTCTAGTTACTTTTGCTATTACTGAAGCCGCTGCAATAGATTCACTTAATAAATCCCCTTTTATTATCGATGTACTAGGAATTTCAAGATTTAATTTAACTGCATCAATTAAAATATGTTCTGGTTTAATTTTTAAATTATTAATAGCTATTTTCATTGCTTTTTTACTAGCATTAAGAATATTTATTTCATCAATCTCCTTAGCAGATACTATACCAATACCAACACTTAAAGCATTTTCATTTATTTTTTCAAAATAATAATCTCTTTTTTTCTCACTAAGTTTTTTAGAATCAGTTAAGCCTTCTAAATAATAATTTTTTGGCAAAATAACTGCAGCAGCCACAACAGGACCAACTAGTGGTCCTCTCCCTGCCTCATCTACTCCTGCTATATAGTTTATTCCTTTTAAATATAATTCCTTTTCATATTTTAAATTATCCATCATAACAATCAAAAGTAATTCCTGTTATCTTTTCATTTTTAATATCATTAATAACAATTTTACTTACTCTTTCATAATCAATATCATCTTTTGTTAGGGCTCCAACTTTTGAAGCAATAATTTCATATATTTCATTAAGATCTGAAACATTTTTTATCCCGTATCTAGATTTTAAAATATTTGGATAATGTTCATTTAAAAAACTTAGTATATAGCTAGCTATTTCTTCAACAGGCATTATTTCTTCTTTAATTGATGAAATAGCCGCAATTTTATAAGCAGTTACCTGTTCTAATTTAGGCCATAACATTCCCGGAGTATCTAATATTTTTAAATTATGATTTGTTTTAATCCAAGATAATTCTTTTGTTACTCCTGGTTTATTTTCTACTTTCTGACTTTTTTTACCTGCTAAAGTGTTAATTAAAGTACTTTTACCAACATTTGGAATACCAATTACTAAAGCATTTATTTCTTTCGCTTTTAAATCTTTACTTGATCTTTTTTCATCAATTATTTCTCTTACTTTATCAACTTCAAATAATATCTTTTTATAATCAAAGTTATTTTTTAAATTAACTGTCACCACATTATAATCTAAATCTTCATAATAACTAATCCAATTTTCAGTTACTTCTTTATCACATAAATCATACTTAGTCATAATTAATACTTTTGGTTTATTTCTAAGTACTTCATCTAAATCATCTATTTTAGAAGAAACAGGTATTCTAGCATCAACCAATTCAAAAACAACATCAATTAATGATATATTCTCTTTAATTAATCTTTTAGTTTTAGCCATGTGTCCTGGATACCAATTAATTTTTTGAGCATTATTTTCCATGTGTTTCACCTCTTTAT
>CAYFQA010000043.1:0-7028 GCA_964345145.1 uncultured Muribaculaceae bacterium
ATGATAATTTTGGTTTTGGAACAATAGGTTTTGAAGTATTATTAAAAGCTGTATATAATGAAAAGATTAAAAATATTCCTAAAATATTAGAAACACCTTATGTAGGAGATCATGATGAAGATAAAGAAAGAATATATCCACCTTATAAATTTGAAATTGAAATGATTAAAAATAAAAAAATTGACGAGGATTTAAAAAATAAAATAAGAGATTATTATCAAAAATAAAAGGTTTACAAGACTTATTGTCTTTGATATAATCTAGTGGGTTACCGAAGGAGGGTAGAATATGGCAAAGAAAAATGAAAACCGTGAATTTATTGATTTAGAATGTACTGTATGTAAAAGTCATATAATTCGTACAGAAAAAAATAAAAAGAATACTCCTGATCGTTTAGAATTAAAGAAATTTTGTCCTAAATGTCGTAAAAGTGTTCTGTTTAAAGAAAAAAAATAATAAGGTGATTTTATGAATATTAATATTAATGATGTAAAAAATGGAATGACTGTTATTATCGATGGTAATTTATGTAATATTTTAGAATTTCAACATGTTAAACCAGGTAAAGGACCAGCATTCGTTCGTTTAAAAATGAAAAATTTAAGAACAGGATCAATTACTGAAGAAACATTTAATACAAACATTAAAGTTGAACGTGCCCATGTTGATAAGATGCCAATGCAGTTTTTATATAATACAGGAGATGAATATGTATTTATGAACACTGAAAATTATGAACAACTTGAAATTAATAAAAATATAATTGAAGAAGAAATTAAATATTTAAAAGAAGGTTTAGAATTGGAAATATCATATTATCAAGGTGAAGTAATTGGTGTTTCTTTACCAGAAAAAATTGAATATGAAATAATTTCAACTGAACCAGCTGTTCGTGGTAATACAAGTGGTAATGCTTTAAAAGATGCAACAATTGAAACTGGATATGTTGTTAAAGTACCTTTGTTTATTAATCAAGGAGAAAAAATAATTATATCAACTAGAGATGGTAAATATAATAGTCGAGCATAAAAAAATGGATTGAAGTCCATTTTTATTTTTTACATTTGCAGTTTACTTCGAGCTTGTTCATTACAAATATCAATATATTCAGAAATTTTATCTAAATTTTCTTGTTCATATAATATTAAACTTTCTTGATTAGGAATATAAATAACAATTCCTTCATTTAAAATATTTGGATCATTTAATTTATTTAAATAAGCTAAAGAACCTGCTAGAGCATCACTTCCATAGTTATCCACAGAAATATTACCAATATGTTCATCAGGTTTAACAACTACATATCTTTGTTTAGGTACAATTCCTTCTTTTAATTGTTCAGCAATCATTTGTCCTGGTGAAGGAATAATTAATATATCGCCAGTACGAATGAAATTAATATTATCAATACCATTTTTTTTGGCAATTATTTCAACAAATGATTTATCTAAACCATGTTTTTTACATATTTTTTCTAAATTATCATTTTCTTGAATAGTATAAAAATCTTTTTTTCCATATATTTCATTCATTAATTCAGAAAAAGGTTTAACATAACCAACTGGTGTTGGAGTTACATAAGTGTAATTAACATGTTCAACAGAAGGATAACCTGTAACTTCTTGATGGATTGCTTGAGTAGGTTTAGGTTGTTCTATGTTTTTTCTATCAGCAATCATTTTATTAATTGCTGGTACTAATTTATCAGCTGCACCTGCTAAGATAAGAGTACTTACAACACCAAGAACTGCCATTCCTTCTAATACTCTGATTCCTAATTCTTTTAAACCTTCTTTTAAATCTTCTTTATCCATATTATTAATCATTCAATCACAACCTTCTATGAAAATTATATCATTATAAATGATGTTGTTGTCAAATAACATGTCAATAATTGACGCTTTTTTAACTATTATTTAAAATGTGTTATAATAAAAATAGGATGTGATTATATTGAAAATTAGAAATAAATATCATTTCACAAGAACAAAAGACAATAAACAATTGCCAAAATATATAACTGATCATGTGTTTGAAGGTGAAGATATTTGGCTTACATATACAACAACAAAAAATCATGGAGTATTTACAAATAAAAAATTAATTTTGTTTCATAATGAAATGAGTTTAAGACAAAAACGAGAAATAATATCTGTGCCTTATGATAATATAACTTTAATTTCAGTTATATATTATGAAAATAAGGCAGATTTAAAACTATATTTAAATAACGGTGATTTAATAACTTTAAGAATTATTCGAATGTTACCTGATGATAAAATGCAACTTAGATACTTATACACATATATTTTAAAAATAATTAATAAACAAAAAATAAATGACATAGATATTGAACGATTAGTAAATAAAGAATATAGAATAGAGGAGTTAAAAAATGAGTAAAAAGAAAAAAGAAAAATTAGAAGTTGAAGATGTAGTAGAAATAGTTGAAGAAGAACCAAAAAAATCAGAAGTAGTAACTGTTATGAGTACAGATGAACTTATATCAAAAAAAGAAAAAAGAAGTTTAATCCGTAAAGAAAAAGCTTCAATGAATGTAAAAAATATGTTTTCTAGAATATTTAGTTTGATATTTACTTTAGTGGTTGTTGCTTGGGTTGTAATTTGTTTAGTTGATTTTTTTCAAGTTCAAGGTAATAATGATCCAATGTTTTGTCTAAGTAAAGAAACTATAAAATTAGACAAAGGAACCATTAGTAAATGTAATGGGGCAGGATATAAAGTACTAAGATTTAATAAAATAGAAAATTGTAATGTAAAAATAATATTTGGACCATTTTGGTTAGAAGATAAATGTCCAACACTTAAGTAATAAAAAAACTCCAATTAGGAGTTTTTATTTTATTATTTTTTTAATTTTTCATTAATTTCTGTTGTGTTTTTACAAATTTTAATGACCATTAAAAACATTTCAAAAGTAATTCTTACAACGACTAATCCGATAACTAAGTATAATAAGAATGCTACAAAGCTAATTGAAATTAATTGAAACGAACTTAAGAAAATAAATATTGAAATAGTAGCATATAAACCTCTTAAGAAAATATCAATTGCTAAAATATCAAAGTTTAAGAAATCATATAACCATTTCACAAAACCTTTAAATTTTGTTTTATTTCCTTTCGTTAAAAATAAAGTCATAACAAGAATTCCACCAACAATAGCAAGTACTACAGAAACAATCCCCCAAACTCCCGTTCCAGTTGTAACTTGTGGGCTTGCATTCCACATATCATTACTGTACATAAATATTCCTCCTTACTAAAATTATAAAGTATTATTAAAAAAATATCAATTAAGACTTTTTTATTAAAAACCAATAAATTTCCAATATTTAAAATTGATATACATGTGTTTATATGATATAATTTTTATGGTGGAATAATGAATAGAATAGTAAGAGGTATTATAGTTTGCATATATTTATTAGTGGCTATTACCATAACTACTTATTTATTTGTGTTTAATCGCTTTAACACTTCAAAAATAGGTAAAAGATACCTTGTTGCTTCAGAAGATATTCCATCGTATAAAAATGGTAGTTTATTAGTTATTACTTCAAATTTAAATGATATTGAAATTGGTGATAATATTTTATTTTATAATGTTTATACAACAAAAAATAAAATATTAAATGAAAAAGTTATTTCTAAAGAACAAACTAATAAATATCAAATCACTTATGAATTAGAAAATGGTCGATATGTATCTAGTTCATATGTTATTGGTAATACAAAAGATATTAAAGTCATTCCCTATATTGGTAATGTATTTTCTTTTTTATCGTCACCTATTGGTTATTTGATATGTTTTTTACTACCGGTGTTTTTAATATTTGTTATTCAATTAAGAATAATAATTAAAAAATATAATCTATGGGGTCTTTATGATTAAGTTAATTAAAAAAAATAAATATATTTCTTTGATTATACTAGTTTTTCTATTAGGAATCATTACTACTTTAGGAAGATTTGTTTATAATGAAGTAAAAAAGAATATTTTTCATTCGAAAAATTTTTATTTTGAAAGTGATAAATTAAGAGAAACATATACTTTATATCAAATTGATAATTATAATGGAGTAGATACTTATGATATATTAATTAATGTTAATAGTATTAAAAATAATAAAATAATATCTGATTCTGATATTCAATATAACATAAGTTATTCATGTTCTAGTAAGGCAAATTGTTCTAGTTCTAAAAATTCTGGTATTATTTTAAAAACAGTAGGGACAGATTATTTTACAATTTCTTTAAGTCCAAATACAACATTACAAGATGGTGATTCAATAAGTGTGGATATTACTGCTGATGCAACAAGTCCTTATGAAAAATCATTACAAGCAAGGTTTATGTTAGTAGTTGGTAACTATGGACTTTCTCATGAAATAAATGATGAAGTTAATAAAACTTATATTGAACTTAAAATAACAAATACATTGGATTATTATAAAGTACTAGAAACATTTGCAAATTATCAAGTTGGTGATAAAATAGATATAGTAACATATATGTCATTGTCTGAAGCAGATAAAGCAAAATGTGCATCAGCAATTGTTAATTTGGCTTTTAATCCAAATATAATTGTGTTTGACAATGCAACGGGGGTTCATGGATTAATTAATCAAACTACAACAACAATTGGTGGTTTTGATTATATTAATGGTTTATCTTTTAAAATAGAACCAATATCGAGTGTTATTGTTCGTTTTTATAAAAAAGATTCTCAACAAAATTATACATATCCAATAGTTAATCCAACATCAATCGTGACTGTTACTTATACTACTTAAAAGAATAGAAAGGAATATCGTGAGTTTAATGAATTATAATATAATTACAGAATATTTTAATTTCTCTAAATCGTGTGTTAATAATTATTTAAAAAAGATATTAGGTAAATATTATGATCGAGATACTGCTGAAAGATATCTTAAAGTTTATATGGACTCAAGATATTTTGGTAAGTATTCTAAAGAATATGTTGAATTTTCTGATAATGTAAGAAATAATTTAAATTATATATATAAATTATATGAACGAAGAGATACAGATAAAAAAATGTATTATACAATTAAAGCGTTTGATTTTATTTATTATTTTGATAATGTAATCGAATGTGAATCAATTAATAAAATAATCGATGAAGTTGAAACATTTCGTAAAGATGAATTAGGTATTAATAAAAATAAAAAATTTAATAATGATTTATTTGAAATGGTTAAGGCAGATTTAATTAAGAAAAAAGAATATTTAGATACAATTAACAGTGATAAATTTAATTTTGATTATGATGTAACAACTATGGAAAATGTTTATGAAATAAGAATTAATCAAAATTTAAAGTTTCCTGTTGTTTATAATTCAGTAATGATTGATAAAGTATTTAATTCAGCAGATATTGCTCAACGTAGAGCGACAATAGAGTTTGCTTTTGGTGCTTTAAAAGTTTTAAAAGATATTATTAAAGGAATATTTACATTTGAATATTTAGTCCAATATCCAAGTGGAATAAGTAAAAAGAAAACGTTATATAATAAATTATTTAGTATTTTAGACAATGATATATTAAAAGATCGAGTAGTAATTAAAATAAATTATACTGATTTTATTGAAGAAAAAGAAAGTATATATGAAAATATGCGAGCAGGTTATAAATTCGCAGTGGTTTTAGATTCTTCATTTAAGGAAGATGAAAATAATATTTTATTATTAAAAGTATTTAAATATATAATTGCTCAAGGAAATAATCAATTTAGATTTTTAGATAATTTAAGAAATGTTATCTATATGGAGGATAGATAAGTATGGAAACTTTCTTTAGATTTTTATATGAAATGCTTGCAGCTTTCTTTGGTGGTTTGATTCATGTTTTCAAAGCAATAATTGATTCTTTTGGTATGACTTTTAATTTTAAAAATTATATAGCAATTATTAATCATTATAAAGGTGATTTTAGTGGTTCAGAATGGGTTTTTGTTGGCTTAGTTATTTTAATTATGCTTGCAATTGTCATTGGAGGACTTTTATTAATTTTATTCTTAATTAGAAAATATATGCGTTTTCGTAAAACTTTAGTCGACCAAGAAAGTTTATTAGAAGAAATTGCTGAATTAAATAAAAAAGTTGTAACAATGGCTAAAGAAAGAGAAAGTATTTTAGCTATGAAAGTTTCTCAATTAGGTTTAAAACCTGGAGAATCACCAACTGAAGAGCCAGGTGAAGAAACTGAAGAAGTTTCTGATGATAATATCAGATTTTCAAAATTACATGAGATTGATTTACAATACGCAAATTACGTTATTCAAGATTATGGTAATTCATTTACATTACCAGAATTAGTTGATATGTTTAGAAATTTTGCTGCTAGTCAGCTTCGTTTATATTATCGTGAAGATATGATTAGATTATTTATCGCGGCATTATCTTCTACTAAATTAATTATTTTACAAGGTATTTCTGGTACTGGTAAAACATCACTTGCATATGCTTGGGGAAAATTTTTAAGTAATGACTCTTGTGTTGCATCTGTTCAACCTTCATGGCGTGATCGAACTGAGTTATTTGGTTATTTCAACGAATTTACTAAAAAGTTTAATGAAACAGATGTTTTAAGAGAAATATACTTAGCTGGTTATACTGATGATATTTATACAGTAATATTAGACGAGATGAATATTTCGCGTGTTGAGTATTATTTTGCTGAAATGTTATCGATTCTAGAAATGCCGAATCAAGATGAATGGATTGTTGAATTAGTTTCAAGTTCATGGGATAGTGATCCAAAAAGGATTAAAGGTGGAAAATTAAAAATAGTTCCAAATGTTTGGTATATAGGTACAATCAATAATGACGACTCAACATTCATGGTTACAGATAAAGTATATGACCGTGCTATGCCAATCGATATTAATGAAAAAGGACAAGTCTTTGAACCTAAAGATATTCCTGCGCAACATATTAACTATTCATATTTAGATGGTTTATTTAAAGAAGCAATGG
>CAYFQA010000044.1:0-1402 GCA_964345145.1 uncultured Muribaculaceae bacterium
TAATACTATATTATGGTTTAATTATAACATATTAATAATAGTAATTATCTAAATATTGCATTTTAATAATTAATGTGATAATATACCAATTCAAATAAAGGAGGAAAATTTATGAGTAAAAATTTAGAAGATAAATTAATTGCTTTAAGGGATAAATTGTTTAATAGAAATAAAAAATTTGAAATAATGTATCCACCTTACAGTGAAGATTTATCTAAATCTGCAGTAATTGGAAATTTATATGGTACAATAAAATTAAATACTGTTTTTAATAATATTGATGTTGATATTGATGAAAACGAATGGAATATTATTTTTAATAATTTATATGATTTATATTTTACATCTGGATTAGTAAAATATTGTGAAGCATATGTTAGTAAAAGTATTGTTGACACTCTAATGGAAACAAGAAATTTAAATTACGAAGACTTTTTCAAAAGATTAATACCACCTTTAGATCTTCAACTTTTTGAAGAATCTGCCTTGATAACAAACGTTGAATTACTTAACATTGCAAATAAAAGTAGAAAAGAAATTATTCAATCACAAGAAAAGAATCAAAATCAATCACTAAATTTATCTTAATCATTGCTACTAGACAAATATATAAAAAAGTTGTATAATTTTATCATTAAACAACTTTTTTTATTTGAAAGGAATTTATTAATGAAAAATGATAAAACAACTAATGTTTTTGCTTTAGGTGGCTTAGGTGAAGTCGGCAAAAATATGTATATCATCGAACATGATGATGAAATTTTAATTTTGGATGCTGGAGTTATGTTTCCAGAATCTGACTTATTAGGAATTGATTATGTAATTCAAGATATTACATATTTAGTTCAAAACAAACATAAAATTAAGGGTTTATTTATTACTCATGGTCATGAGGATCATATTGGAGGAATATCTTTTTTATTGCAAGCAATTGAATTACCAATAATATATGCTCCTAATATTGCTGCGGCAATAATTCGTCATAAATTAGAAGATCGTAATATTAAATATGCAAACTTAGAAGTATATGATAAAGACACGGTAATTAAAACCAAATATTTTAATGTCGAATTTATTAATACTACTCATTCAATACCAGATAGTTTTTGTATTGTTGTTAGAAGTCCAAATGGTATTATCGTTAATACTGGTGATTTTAAATTTGATTTAACACCTATTGGACCAATGAGTGATTTACATAAAATGGCTGAAATAGGTAAAGAAGGAGTTACTCTTCTTTTAAGTGATAGTACAAATGCATTAGTCGATGGTTATTCCAAAAGTGAATCAGCAGTTGATGAAGCTTTAGGAGATATATTTGCTAAACATTTAGGAAGAATTATAATTGCAACATTTGCTTCTAATTTATTTCGTGTTAAACATATAATTGAAACATGTAAGA
>CAYFQA010000044.1:1412-7005 GCA_964345145.1 uncultured Muribaculaceae bacterium
TTGTATTTGGACGTAGTATGGAGATGACTATTGATATTGCTTTTGAAAGTGGTTTAATTACCGATAAAACAACTATTGTTAATGCTAATGAAGCTAAAAATTTAAAAAAGAATGAAATATGTATACTATGTACTGGTTCACAAGGAGAACCTCTTGCAGCTTTATCAAGAATTGCAAATAGAACTCATAAACAAATATCATTATTACCAGATGATATTGTAATTTTCTCTTCTAGTCCAATCCCTGGTAATGCTTCTAGTATTAATCGAATTATAAATAAATTATATTTAAAAGGAGTTAAAGTATTTACTAATTCGGAATTATCAGATATTCATACATCTGGACATGGTAAAGTTGAAGAATTGAAATTAATTTTAAGATTATTTAAACCTAAATATTTTATGCCAGTTCATGGTGAGTATAGAATGTTAAAAGCTCATGCTGATTTAGCTATCAATTGTGAAATACCAAAAGAAAATACATTTATCTTAGAAAATGGTGATGTTATATCTTTAAAAGACGGAAAAGTATTTAAAAATAAGTCTGTTCCTTCTGGAGATGTTTATGTTGATGGTTCTAGAATTGGTGATATTGGTAGTATTGTTATTAAAGATCGAAAATTAATGAGTAAAGATGGAATTTTAATTGCTATTATCAATTTAAATCCAGTTAAAAAAGAAGTATTAATTAAACCAAATGTTACTACTCGTGGATTTATTTTAGTTAATGAGAATTTAGATTTAATTAAAAAAATAGAAATGAAAATAGATGATATAATCCGCAAATATTTTTTAAGTAATGATTATAATTATGTTGATTTAAAAAATCAAATCATCTTAGAATTAAATCCATTTATAAATGAATTAACAGGAAGAAGACCGATTATTTTACCAGTAATAATGGAAATAAAAGAAGAAACTGATTAGTTTCTTCTTTTTTTATTACTTAACTACTTCTCCACTTTTAAAATAATAATTATCATCTTTTTGTTTTGTAAATGTAAATTTATATGTATTTAATTTATTTTGATTAGCTAAATAATTAAATCCTGTTTCAATATCTTTATTATTATAAATAGATTTTGGTTTAAAATATTCTTCAACATTTATATTTAAATAATATCGATCATTATAATCATTAATCGACATTAGTATATAATTAAAATAATAATAATTATTTTCTTCATACCCATGATCATTAATTATATAAACATAATTATGATAAACATAAATATTTTCTCCTTCTTGTTCTGCTTTAAATGCTTTATTTTTTAATTCTAAAGAAAAAGGTCCTCCATCAAAACCACAATGTTCACTGTAATATATTTTTTTTATTTCATCATAATTATTTAAGTGTCCACATACTCCATAATATTCTCCAACAACATATTCAGCATCTGGACCAAATACTTTATAATACATATTTTTAAAATCTTCTTCTGTTACATAAGAACTATATCCTAATTCATACCATTCTTCTTCACTAATTTCAATTCTTTCTACTTCATTACTAACTGTTAACATCTTTAGATCTCTTTCCAAATCATCAACAGTGATATTTGTATATTCCCACATAAATTTTGGATAAACGGTATTATATTTTGGATAAATTAAATTTTGAATTACTTCATCTGATTCATTTGTTAAATTTATTAACTTAATTTCATTTGAATCATTTATTATCAATGAATTATCATTGTTATTTTTAGATAAATTATTTTTATTAAAAAATAAAAAATAAGTTATCAAACTAATAATTATAACTACCCCAATAATTATTAATATTCCTGTTTTTTTTTGATATTTTTTTAAAATCTTCTTTCATATTTTACCCTTCTTTCTTCATCATAATTTTAACAAAAATAATTTTTTTATACAATTAAAAAGCAGAATTTAAAAATTCTGTTTTACTTTGCTTCTTCTTGAGCTCTTGTTTCACGAATTACAGTTATTTTTATTGTACCAGGATATTGTAATTCACTTTCGATTTTATCTTTCATTTCTCTAGCAATTTTATAGCTTGCTAAATCATCAATCTTATCTGGTTTAACCATAACTCTAACTTCTCTTCCTGCTTGCATTGCATATGTTTTTTCAACACCTTCAAATGAATTACCAATTGCTTCTAATTTTTCTAGTCTTTGAATATAATTTTCTAAACTATCATTTCTTGCCCCAGGTCTAGCAGCTGATAATGTGTCTGCGATTTCAATAATACCTGATATTAAAAATTTAGCTTCATTATCATGATGATGAGATAAAATTGAATCAATGACTACTTCATCTTCATTAAATCTTCTTGCTAGTTCAGCCCCTATTTCTACATGGCTACCTTCAATTTCAAAGTCTACAGATTTACCAATATCATGTAATAAACCTGCTCTTTTAGCTAAAGTAATATTTTCACCTAATTGTCCTGCAATTAAACCCGCTAAATGAGCAACTTCTTTGGCATGATGTAAAGCATTTTGTCCATAACTATATCTAAAATTTAATTTACCAATTAATTTAACTAGTTCTGGATCAATTTTACTTAGTCCTAATTCATTAACTGCATTATTACCAATTTCCATTACTTTAGATTTCATATCATTAGAAACTTTATCATATAATTCTTCAATTCGTGCCGGATGAATACGACCATCTTTAATTAAAGTTTCAATAGTAATTTTAGCCATCTCACGACGATAAGGATCAAACGAAGATATTACTATTGCTTCTGGAGTATCATCAATTATTAAATCAACTCCGGTAACAGCTTCAATTGTTCTAATATTTCTTCCTTCACGACCAATTAAACGGCCTTTCATTTCATCACTTGGTAAACTTATTACACTTACAGTTTGTTCATTTGTAACATCATTAGAATATCTTTGCATACTTTCTACTAATAAATTTTTAGCTTTTTTATCGACTTCTAATTTTGCTTTAGCTTCTTCTTCTTTAATATATTGAGTAATTTCTAAAGCCATATCTGCTTCAACTCGTTCCATAATCATTTCACGAGCCTTTTCCTTAGAAACTTTAGATAAATTTTCTAAAATTTCTAACTCTTCTTTGAGCATTTCTTCCATCTTCGCATCTTTTTCTTGGACTTCTTTTTGTAAAGCATTAATTGACTCTTCTTTTGTATTAAGAGTCTTATCACGTTCTTGTAATAGTTCTTCACGCTTATCTAAAGAACCTTCACGTTGTAATAAACGTTCTTCACTTTCTTTTATTTCTTGTTTTCTTTCTTTAATTTCACGATCTGTTTCTTGTTTTAGCTTATATGATTCCTCTTTAAGCTCAATAATTCCATCACGTTTAACCTTTTCTGCTTCTTTTTTTGCTTCTTTAATAATTTTGTCGGCATTATTTTCTGCATTTTTTTCTTTTAATTGTCTAACAAAGAAAATAATTCCTGCCCCTAAAAGAACTCCAAAAATCAGAGCAATAATGGACATACTGTTAAATTCCATATTTTTTTCCTCCGATTTTAATATATATTTATAGAAATTTATTTAAAATAAATAATGTCCTACAGATACATTATAATTTTTTTTTAACATAAAAGCAAGGAAAAATCCTTGCTTAAATTATTATATTAAATTGAATATAATGTTTAATTTTTCTTTAATCCTTCTTCAGTTAATTCATAATTAGTATTACAAACTTCATTAATATATTTTCGATCATGAGATACACTTATAATTGCTCCATTAAAATCTTTTAACATTTCTCTAATAACTGGATTAGATAATGGACTTAAATTTCTTGTTGGCTCATCTAAAATCATCACATTACATTTTATTAAAATCATCTTTAATAATAACAACTTTGCTTTTTGCCCTCCAGACAAGTTTTTAATTAAATAAGTCATTTCTTCACTTGTAAACTTCATATTTCCCATATATGCACGAATAACTGTTTCATCCAAATCAGGATTAATTTTTTTTAAATAATCTAAAGCACTTATATTTTCATCTAATTCTTCATTATAATTTTGGGGCATATAACAAACTTCAATATCTTCTCTTGTTTTAAGTTCTTCATATATTTTATTTAACAATGTTGTTTTTCCACATCCATTTTTACCACTTATAACAATTTTTTCTGGTCCTTGAACACATAATTTTATATTTTTAGCTAGTAGTTTATTACCAATAGTTAATTTATCTATTTTAAAATCTAATATAACCTTATTATTATGAATTTTTAAATCTGATTGAAATTCAGAATAGATTGCTTCTTCAACATCTGGTTTAGTTGTTAATGATTTGTCTTCTAATTTTTTTTCCTGACTTTTAATGTTTTTCATTTTTTTATTCAATGTTCTTCTAACTGATGAATCTTTAATTTTAATTTGATGACTACGAACTGAGCTTTTTTGTTGACTTAAAATTCTTTTTGCTTCTAAATATTCTTTTTTTTCTTTAATTGCTTGTTGGTTTTGTTTACTTAACATTATATTTCGTTCATTAATATATTCTATATAACTTATTCTTTTAAATGTATTTCTAGCTTCATTTTTAACTTTTATTTGCTCAATGTGCAAAATACAATTTGCTGTATTTTCAAGTAGTGTTTCATCATGTGTAATATAAATTATTGGTTTATTTGTAGTTAAAATAAAGCTTTCTAACCATTCTAATATTTCAATATCTAAATCGTTAGTTGGTTCATCTAATAAAAGTAAATCATAATCATTTAATAATAATTTAGCTAGTTGAATTTTTACTTTTTCTCCTCCACTTAAGGTTTTTATTTGTTGCTCTAGTATTTCATTTCTAACATTTAATGAACTTAATATTTTATTTAAATTACCTATTTTTTCATAATAATCATAATTTATTGTTTCATTATAATTATCTTTTAAAAAGAAATCTATTACTGATTGTTCATCCCATTCCTCATCTAAAAATTGTCTTAAATAACCGATATTAAGACCGTTATTGTTTATAGTTCCCTCAATTTGACAATAAGATTTGATTTCATTTGAATTATATATTGCTTTTAATAATGTACTTTTACCATTACCTTCTTCTCCGATTATTGCAACTTTATCTCCTTCATGAACTATAAAACTTAATTTATTGATTAAAATACGATTAACTTGAACAATTAAGGATAAATCTTTTACTTCTAACATAAGACTCCCTCCTTTATATAAAGTATATATTTTTTTAAACAAAATGCAAATATGATTTAATATATAATTAATTATTTTATGTTTAAATAATCAATATAGAGGTGAAATAATGAATGTTGTTGGAACAATTTTTATTAAAAATAATAAAATTTTAATTAATAAACCTAGCAAACGTTCTACATATCAAATGATTGGTGGAAGAGTTGAAGATTACGAAACTCCACTTGATGCAGCAATTAGATAATGCCATGAAGAATTAGGTCCTAAAGCTAATTTTGATGAAAGTTTATTTGAACTAGTTATGGAATTTAATGAAATTGCAACCAGCGATGGAATAACTCCTATCCATTTTTATGTTTTTAAATATAATGGTACTTTAAAAGGAACATTAGAAACTAATGAAGAAATAGAAAGTTTTAAATGGTATGATTCTTCATTAGGTACTAATACTTTATCTAACACA
>CAYFQA010000045.1:0-5643 GCA_964345145.1 uncultured Muribaculaceae bacterium
CCAAAATCATAAATACTTCTTTTTGTTAGTTTATCAATAAATGCACTATGATCTTCTTCGTTAGAAAAATTAACATATAAGTAATCACTTGTAACTTTTACTGAATAAACAGAAAATATTTGCCATTCCATACTAAAATAAGGTGTATTAAATGTTATTATTTGATTACTTTTGTTTGTATACCATTCTTCTTTCATTGTTTCGACTAATGAAGTAAACATGACCATTCTTCGACTACTATTATGGCCATAAAGAATTGTGTTTTGATCTAATGCTACAGGATTATTTCTATAATCCATAAATATCCAACCATGAGTATTTTTCTTTTTATTAAAATCATGATTTAAATAATAGTCATTATCTTTACTTTGAACGACAGGGTATTCAATTTTAGTATTATTTACTTTTAACCAACCAACTGTATCATTATTTTTTTCTTTTAAAGAAGTAAATATTGCTTTAAATGCATCGTTATATGCTTTAGTAGAATCAACCGTAGCTTCTATTTCTTCATCAATTTCATTATTATCAATAATAACTGGAGGAAGAGTTTTTGTTTGAGCAATATCTTCAGAAACTTTATTTACTTCTTCTTTAATTAATTCATTTAAATTTTCAATATTTGTTTCAGAAACATAACCATTGTATTCTGTAATAATTAAACCAAAGCCAATTGTTAAAATAATAATTAAACTAGAAAGTTTTAGATTAGTAATATTTAATTGAGACATAAAATTTTTACTTTTATATTCGTTAGAATAAATAATTTTAAATCTATAACCATTTTCTTTTAATTCATTTTGAATAGTTCTTAAATATTCAATCGATTCAAGTACATCATTATTGTTTTCTGGATTTTCATGAATTTTAATTAAGACATTTTTAATTTTATATTTATTTAAATAAATTAAAATATTTCGAATTGTTTCGCGAGAGTAATAATAAAGATTAATAGTTTTTAAATACTTATTTACACGACAAAATATTTCAAAATCTTCTAAATCTTCTTTTGAAAATTTTTGATTTATGTTTAAAGTTTTTTTATAATAAATACTAGAGTAATATTTTAAATTATTGTCTTCCATAAATTTGCTTAAGAAAAACATTTCTTTACGTATTTCTACAACTACATCACGAGCATCAACTTTTTCAATCATGAAATGCTTCATACTATAACAATTAATATACTTGACATATGGAGTGTAAAGTAATCTTTCGTAAATATCATAACTTATTGGTTCATCAGGTTGAATATAAATCTCTTCAAAATTACGGATGTTTTGAATAATTAATAAGACTAAAGATAAAATTTCTTGATCATTAATATATACTTTAGTAATATTTTTTTGAATAGCTAGACCTGTAATGAAAGAAGAAACAAGTTCTGGATTGTTAAGCATATAATTAGATGTAAATATCATTGCGTCAGTATTTATAATATTAGTTTGCGTTAAATTTAAATTACTTCGATCAACATCTCTGTTAGTAGGACTAACTGAAAATGTCATTTTATTATTTTTACAACTAACTCGTATTTTTGCCATTGTTAGCCACCACCTTATTTTAAACTACTATAATAATATCATAAAAGTATGAAATAAAAACAATTTTTAGCAAAAAAACTATTTACTTTTACAAAAATGTGGTATACTATAAATGAAAATAAGGAGAGCAATATATGTTTCTCATAAGGAAAAGGAGAATATTTAGTGAAAAAGATTGGTCTACAAAAATTAATAGGAGGTTTTCTAATATTATTTCTTTTATTAGTTAGTGTACAAAATGTTAAAGCAGATATGTATATTACTGGTGGAAGAAAAGATGAACAAGTATTAGGATTATGGTTTGGTAATGATGCACAAATCATTGAGGATGGTGGAACTGTAAAAATTTCAACTTCAGTAAGTGGAAAAGTAATTACAGTAACAATGACAGTTACAAATGAAAGTGATGAACCAGTTGTAAATGGTCAAGCTGAAATTTATTTTAAACCATCAATTACAGATAATTTTGAAGTTTCGATTGAGCCAGCAGAAGGATTAGAATTAAAAGATGTTGGTTTAACAAAACAAATACTTTGGATTGTTGGTAAAGAAATTAAGAAAAATGAAACAGCTTCAATTACATACAAATTAACTGCTAAACCAAATTATTCAGAATCAGATTTCTCAGATCCAGCTAACCTTGTTCAAGAAGATTATTGTGCTAATAGAAAATGTATTTATATTGCTGCAAGAGCTGAATTTGTTCATGGAACAGTAAATCCAACAACTGGTAAACCAGGAACAGTTATTGAGTTTAAAGAAGAAGATGGTTGTTTACCAGTAGTTGAATTATCATTTGATACACAAGGTGGACCTGAAGGACCTGAAGGACCTGAAGATCCTTGTATAGCTGATCCGACTCTTCCACAATGTAAAAAAGAACCTAATCCTGGAACTGGAATTTACTCAGATATAATTATTCTAAGTGCAATTGTAGTTGCAGCAGCAGGTGTATTGTTCTTAACACTAAAGAGTAATAAATTTACAAAAATATAAAAATAAAAACTGATAGAGAAATCTATCTTTTTTTATGTTATAATTCATTTAGGATGTGAAAATATGAAAAGTGTCTATATTCATATACCATTTTGTAAAAATATTTGTTCTTATTGCGATTTTCCAAAAGTATATTTTAATGAAAAAATGGCTGATGATTATTTAAATGCATTAGAAGATGAAATTAAATATTTTTATGCTAAAGAAGAAGTATCAACTCTTTATATTGGAGGTGGAACTCCTTCAGTTTTAAATGACAAACAATTAGAAAAAATAAAAAAAATTTTAAAAATTTTAAATTTAAATAAACTTGAGGAATTTACATTTGAATGTAATATTGAAGATATAGACATTGATTTATTAAATATATTAAAAGAATTAAATGTAACAAGACTTAGCATAGGTATTCAATCGTTTATACCTGAAAAACTGAAAACATTAAAAAGGAAATCGGATTATAAAGATGCTTTAACAAAAATATATTTATTAAAAGAATTAGGTTTTGATAATATAAATTTAGATTTTATGTTTGGTTTACCAAATGAAAAATTTAATGATTTTAAAAAAGATTTAAATTTGTTTTTAAAATTAAAACCTGAACACTTAAGTTGTTATTCATTAATTATTGAAAATAATACAGTTTTAGGTATTAATAATACTAAACCCCTTGATGATGAATTAGAAAACAAAATGTATAATTATTTAGTAAAAAGATTGAAAAAACACAAATATGAACATTATGAAATAAGTAATTATGCCTTAAAAGGTAAAAAGTCATTACATAATTTAAATTATTGGTATAATCAAGAGTATTATGGTTTTGGTTTAGGGGCACATGGTTATATTAAAGGATTTAGATATGAAAATACTAAAAGTATAACTGATTATATTAATGGTAAATATCGTTTAGAAGAAATAATGTTATCTAATCAAGAAATAATGGAAAATGAAGTTATTCTTGGTTTAAGATTAATGAAAGGAATTAATCTTAAAGAATTTTATGATAAATATCAAGTTAATTTACAAGATGTTTTTCCAGTAAAACCACTTGTTAAAAATAAAGAATTATTATATAAAGATGGAAATATATTTATTAACCCAGAGAAAATATATTTAATGAATGAAATATTATTAAAGTTAATTTAAATCTTGATTAAAGATTACTTTATAGTATATAATAATATACAGAGTAGAAGGGAAGTAAATTAAATGAAAAAATTAAAATTATTTTTATTAACTTTTTTATTTATATTTTTACCATTAAGTGTAGATGCGAAAAATGCACTTACATTAGATGGAGATAAAGAAGCAGGACCAGGAGAAGAAGTTAAGTTTCAATTAGGAATTCAATTAGATAGTAAATATAATGATTATATTACTAATATTAGTTTTGATATCATTGTCGATAATAATGTAGTTGGTAATGTTTCAAGAGCTAGTGCTGAAGCACTTAATTTATGGTCAATTAATGAGAAAAATAATTCTTATGTTTTAGTATCGCCAAAAACAGAGAATACAGGTGTTAGTAATGGAGATCATTTATTTGAATTAACTATTCCAATAAAAAAAGATGCCCCGGAAGGTAAAACAACAATTCAAATAAAACCAAACAGTTTTGTTGTAAGAATTAAAAATCCTGATCCGAAACCAGAAGACCCAATTGAAGCTGAAGCATGGGAAGAGTATATTGCTCATACAATTGATGATGTTGAAGGAATTACAAGAGCAATTAATGTTAAAAATATACCTAAATCAAATGTTGCTAAATTAGAATATTTAAAGATTTCTCTTGGAGAGATGACACCAGTATTTAATCCGAAAACTTTAGAATATCAAGTAGTAGTAAAAGATACGATTAATAAATTAACGATTGAAGCAAAATGTTCTGATAATTGTTATTCAATTAACGGTAATCAAAATCAGTTATATCGTGAATCACATTTGTTAGTAACTGGTGAAAATGAACCAATTAAAATAAATATTTTAGCTGAAGATCGAGAAACACCACAAATATATACGATTATAGTTTTCCGTGGTGAAAAAACAGAAGAAAAAGCAGATTTAAAATCATTAACAATTGAAGGATTTGAACTAGATCCTGAGTTCAATTCTCAAACGTATAACTATTATTTAGATGTTCCAAGCATGACTGAAAAATTAGATATTAAATATGAATTGTTTGATGAAACTTCTATTGTAACTATTACTGGTAATGAAAATTTTGCTGAAGATAAAGAAAATGTTGTTAAAATTAACGTCGTGACAAAAGATGGAAAATTAGAACATAATTATATAATTAATGTTAATAAAGTTAAAGACAAAGTTTCTAGTTCAGAAATAATAAATATTGATGAAGAAAATGACGTAAAAGATAAACCTAAGAAAAATAATCTTTTGTTAATAATCTTAATAGTTATTATATCTTTAACAATTATAGGTGTTGCATTCTATTTAATATTTAAAAAGAAAAAGAAAGATAGTCCAACAGAAGTGGATGTTGAAGAATTAAAAGATACCGTGACAATTAGTCATGAAGATGATGCAGAATTATTAGAATATACTAAAGAATATACTGATTTACTAGATACAATAAAAGAAGAAGAAAAACCAAAAAGAATTGATTCTGATGATTATGGTAAGTTATAAAAGCCTTTAAATAAGGCTTTTTTTAATAATATTATATTTTTAGCAAAAAAGGTTGACAAGTGCTAAAAGGTGTCTTATAATTAGATTGGCACTTGAAATTAAAGTGTGCTAAAGAGGTGATGTTATGCTTAATAGACAAGATGAATTATTAAAAGAAATTGTTGAAAGTTATATTAAGAATGTTAAACCAGTTGGTTCAAAATCATTATGTGATAAATTAAATTGCTCAAGTGCAACTATTCGTAATGAGATGGTTGAATTAGAAGAAAAGGGTTTAATTGAAAAGACTCATACATCAAGTGGAAGAGTACCATCAGAAAAAGGATATCGTTATTACATAGAAAATTTAATGAAACCTAAAGAATTATCTGGTGAAGATGTTTTAAAGTTACAAACAGTATTTCAAAA
This sequence comes from uncultured Muribaculaceae bacterium, assembly GCA_964345145.1. Taxonomy (GTDB): domain Bacteria; phylum Bacillota_I; class Bacilli_A; order RF39; family UBA660; genus JAAZHN01. The sequence continues at coordinate 5,595 of CAYFQA010000045.1, forward strand.
TAATGAATTAGTATTAAGTAATACAATTACAGAAGCAATGCAATTGATA
>CAYFQA010000045.1:5653-6999 GCA_964345145.1 uncultured Muribaculaceae bacterium
GGAAAAGCATCTAGTGATAACACATTAAAACAAGTATCAATAATACCGTTAGAAAACAATCAAGTTGTAACTTTGTTAGTAACTGATAAAGGATTAGTAAATAATAAACAAACTATTATTCCTGAAAATATTAATTTAGAAGAATTAGTTCGTACTAGTGAAATTATTAATAAATTATTAGTAGGTACACCAATAAGTGAGATAAATAAACGTTTACAAACTGATATTAAGCCTGAAATAGCAAAAGTAATAAAAAGATATGAAGAAGTAACAAAATTCTTCTATCAAACGTTTAATGATTTTACAACAGCTAATAGTAATGTTTTCTTTGGTGGGAAATCAAATATATTAAAACAACCTGAATATACTGATGAACCAGATAAGATAAAAGATTTAATCGCTAAGTTTGAAGATGAAGAATTAGTTAGTAAAATTGAAACAGAAGATAAAAATATAAATATATTTATTGGTGAAGAAACTGAATTTGATTCAGATGTTACAATTATAAAAACTAGTTATAAAATTGATAATGAAGAAGGGACACTTGCAATAATAGGTCCAAAAAGAATGGAATATGACAAGGTTATTACTTTAATGAATTATATTAAAGAACAAATAGAAGAAAAGAGATGAATTTATGAGTAAAGAAAAGAAAAAACTTACAAAAGATCAAAAAGAAATAGAAAAGTTAAAAACAGAAATAGCAGAAATTACAGAAAAAAGTTTACGCGTTCAAGCAGAAATGGTTAATATGCGTAAAAGATATGATGAAGAAATATTAAGAATTAGAAAATATGAAGGTGAAAGTTTTATTTTAGATTTGCTAGAGACTATTGATGATTTTGAAAGAGCAATTAGTTTAGATGATACAAATTTAGATGATGAGTTAAGTAAATTCTTAGCTGGATTTAAATTAATGTATGGTAATTTCGTAAGTAAATTAAAACGTGCCGGAGTAGAAGAAATAGAAGTGTTAAATAAACCTTTTGATCCTACGTGTATGGAAGCAGTAGTAATGGAAAACATAATTGAAGAAGAACAAGGTATAGTTCTAGATGTATTCCAAAAAGGTTATAAATATAAAGATAAGGTTATTCGACCAGCAATGGTTAAAGTTAATGAATAGAAAAAGGAGAGATGAAATATGAGTAAAATTATCGGTATAGACCTTGGAACAACTAATAGTGTTGTTTCAGTATTAGAAGGTGGGGAACCTAAAATAATCCCTAATGCTGAAGGAGATCGTACAACTCCATCAGTTGTTGCAGTAAAAAAAGGTGAAGAAATGGTTGGTATTACAGCCAAGAGACAAGCTATTACCAATCCAAATAGTACTGTAATGTCTA
>CAYFQA010000046.1:0-6920 GCA_964345145.1 uncultured Muribaculaceae bacterium
CCATTTTATGAATGGTTTTGCTTTAATTATCATATGTTTTTTCTTTCTTTCAAACTGAAATGATCGCACGTTATAAAAGGTTAAGAGGGTATAATGTATTTTATCCTTTTGGTTTTGATCATAATGGTCTTCCTACAGAAAGGTTAGTTGAAAAAAAACATAACATCAAAGCATATCAAATGAGTCGTAAAGATTTTCAAAAATTATGTTATGAAACAACTGAACAATATATTGAAGATTATACTAGATTGTATAAAAGAATGGGCTTCAGTGCTAATTTTAAAGATGCTTATAAGACAATAAGTGATGAAACAATAAAAATTAGTCAACTATCTTTTTTGGATTTATTTATTCACAAAAAAGTATATCATAAAGAAAGTCCAGCTTTATGGTGTAATGAATGTTTAACTTCAATTGCTCAAGCAGAATTAGAAACTAAAACAATTGATACTACATTTAATTATTTAAAATTTAAAACTGAAGAAACAGATGAAGAATTTGAAATCGCAACGACTAGACCTGAACTTTTACCAGCAATTGTTGCTGTATTTGTTAATCCTCAAGATACTAAAAATAATCATCTAATTGGTTTAAATGCAAAAATACCAGTTATTAATATAACTGTACCGATTTTAGGTGATGAAAAAGTTGATATGGAAAAAGGAACAGGGATCGTTATGAACTGTACTTTTGGAGATCAAACAGATATTGAATGGTGGACTAAATATAATTTACCATTAAAAGAAATATTTACTGATTATGGGATAATAAATGATAATGTTTCTAATTATGCTGGTTTAAAAATTAAAGAAGCAAGAGCTAAGATTATTGAAGATTTAAAATTAGAAAATGCTTTAGTAAAATCTGAACCACTTACACATGAAGTATATACTCATGAAAGATGTGGTAAAGAAATAGAATACAAAATTGTTAAACAATGGTTTATCGATGTTATGAATTATAAAGAAGATTTCATTAAAAAAGGTCAAGAAATTAAATGGCATCCAGATTTTATGAGAATCCGTTATGAAGAATGGGTTAATAATGTAGCTTGGGATTGGTGTATATCTCGTCAAAGATATTTTGGTGTTCCGTTTCCTGTTTGGTATTGTAATGATTGTGGCAAGCCAATTGTAGCAAGAGAAGAAGATTTACCAGTTAATCCATTAGAAAATCAACCACATCGACCTTGTACCTGTGGATGTAAAACATATGTTCCGGAAAGAGATGTAATGGATACATGGGCAACTAGTTCGGTAACTCCGTTAATTAACATGAAATATAAAACAGAAAATAGTTTGGAAGAGTATTTAAGACCAATGAGTTTAAGAGCTAATGCTCATGATATTATTCGAACTTGGGATTTTTATACAATTGTAAAAAGTTTTTTTCACTTTAATGAAATACCTTGGCATGAAACAATGATTTCTGGCTTTGCTTTAGCAGATAAAGGAGAAAAATTAAGTAAAAGTAAAAATAACCAAACACTAGAACCAATGACTGTAATTGCTGAATATTCGGCAGATGTTTTAAGATATTTTGCTGGAAGTGGTAAATTAGGTCATGATATTATATTTACAGATGAAACTTTATTAAGAGGAAGAAAATTAGTAAATAAATTATATAATGTTGCCTCTTTTATTAATATGCATTTAGAAGATTATAAAGACCAAGATTTTGATGATTTTGAATATTTTGATAAATGGATAATTGCTAAATATCAAGATATGAAAGAAAATTATATAAAATATTTAGAAGAATATGAAGTTGGTCTTGCTCTAAATACTTTAGAAAAATTCTTTTGGAATTTTTGTGATAATTATATTGAAATAGTTAAACATCGTTTATATAGACCAGAAGAATTTAAAGAAAATGCACGTTTATCAGGTCAAAAAACTATTTATATGATTTTATATAAATTGTTACAAGATTTTTCTATTTACTTTCCATTTATTACTGAAGAACTATATCAAAATATCTATAATCCAAAAACTTCAATTCATTTAACAGAATTTAAAGAATTTACTTATAATTTTAATGACTATTATGAATTAGGAGAAAATTTAATAGAAATTATTTCTGAAATAAGAGGTCATAAAACAAATAATCAAGTTTCTTTAAAAACATCAGTTAAAACTTTAACAATTGAATTAAATGAACATTTAAAAAATGCTTTAGAACAATCATTAGATGATTTTAAAGCAACATTAACAATAGAAGAATTGAATCTAATTTTAAAAGAAGAAATTAAATATAATATAACTGAAATAAAAATGTAATAAATTAAACTCACTTAATCAATTAAGACATTATTTTAAAAAAAGAAAAATAAAAACAGCTGCTGAATTATATGCTAAAGAAATAAAAATGGTTAAAACTTAAATATAAAATAGATTATTGAAAAAGACTGTGTTACAGTCTTTTTATTTAAAATATACTTTTTTAAATATATTTGATATACTTTTAATGTATTTAAGGATGTGAAGTCATGAAAGAAAAATTAGTTAAAGAAATAACATCAAGAGATGAAGATTTTGGTCTATGGTATACAGACATAGTACTTAAAGCTGATTTAATTGATTATTCGAATGTAAAAGGATCGATGATTATAAGACCATATGGGTATGCAATTTGGGAAAATATGGTAAAAATACTTGATGAAATGTTTAAAGAAACAGGTCATGTTAATGTACAAATGCCAATGTTTATACCTGAAAGTTTGTTTAATATTGAAAAAGAACATGTTGAAGGATTTGCTCCAGAAGTTGCAATTGTTACGCATGGTGGTAAAGAAGAATTAGAAGAAAGAATGATTGTTAGACCTACAAGTGAAGTTTTATTTTGTGAACATTATAAAAAAATAATTAATTCTTATCGTGATTTACCCATCCTTTATAATCAATGGTGTACGATAGTCCGTTGGGAAAAAGAAACAAGGCCATTTTTAAGAAGTAGAGAAATACTTTGGCAAGAAGGTCATACTATGCATGCAACAAAAGAAGAAGCAATGGAAGAAACATTAAAAATGTTAAAAATATATGAAACGTTTCAAAAAGAATATTTAGCTATGCCTGTAATAACTGGAAAAAAGAGCGAAAAAGAAAAGTTTGCTGGAGCAGAAGAAACATATACAATTGAGGCGATGATGTACAATGGTGTTGCTTTACAAAATGGAACAAGTCATTATTTTGGCCAGAATTTTTCAAAAGTATTTGATATAAAATATTTAAATGAAAAAAATGAATTAGTTAACCCATATCAAACATCTTGGGGGGTTACAACAAGAATGATTGGTGGTTTAATCATGACTCATAGTGATGACCATGGCTTAGTTTTACCACCAAAAATTGCTCCAATTCAAGTTGCAATTATTCCAATTGGTCAAGATGAAAGACTAGTATCATTTTTAGAAACTGTTAAAGAAGATTTAAAAGAAAATAATATTACTTATATTGTAATGGATGAAGATAAGTCTCCCGGATTTAAATTTGCAGAAGCTGAAATGAAAGGTTATCCTCTGAGAATTGAAATTGGTAATCGGGATTTACAAAATGGAGTAGTAACTATTGTTAGAAGAGATACATTAAAGAAAATTAATGTTCCAATGTTTGAAGTAATTAACAACGTTTTAGAATTATTAACTATAATGCAAACGGATATGTATAATACTGCTTTAGATAGACGTAATTCAATGTTATATGAAGCTGAAAATTATGAAGAATTAAAAAAATTAAGTGAAACTAAACCAGGATTTTATTTAGTTCATTGGTGCGGTAATTCTGAATGTGAAGAAAAGATTAAAGATGATTTAGGAATTAAATCTCGTTGTATTAAAGAAGATGTAAATGATAAAAAATGTATTGTTTGTAATGAATCTTCAAAACATTCAATATATTTTGGTAAACAATATTAAAGGAAATTAACGTTTAATATTTAAGATATAGATATAGAAATATATCTATATTTTTTTGGAGGTAAAATGTTAATTAAAGAAATGTTAGAATCTGAAAAACCTAGAGAAAGATTAATTAAACATGGTACAGAAAGTTTATCTAATACAGAATTAATTGCAATTATTTTAAGAACTGGTACTAAAGAAATGTCTGTAATGGAATTATCTAATCAAGTAATTAAAAAAATTAATAATATTAATGAATTAAAGAATTTATCAATAAATGATTTATGCCAAATAAAAGGATTAAAAGAAATAAAAGCAATTACTTTAATAGCGGCTTTAGAATTGGGTAAAAGAGTATATACTAATAATATAATTGAACCTAAAATTCTAATGAATAGTACTACTTTAGTATACAAGACATTTTCTAATTTAATTGAAAATGAATTACAAGAAAACTTTTTAGCAATATATTTAGACACTAAAAAACAATTAATTGATTATAAAATTATTTCAGTTGGTACAGTTGATCAAAGTATAGCTCATCCTAGAGATTTATTTAGAGAGGCATATCGTTTAGCAGCAAGTTCAATTGTTATTATGCATAATCATCCAAGTGGGGTAGTTAATCCATCTATTTCTGATATAGAATTAACTAAACAATTAAAAAAAATAAGTGAAGTTATGGATATTCCGATATTAGATCATATTATAGTGGGAAATAATAAATATTTTAGTTTTTTAGATAATGGTTTAATATAAACTTGTAATTTATTGATAAATATAGTAGTATATCCATTTAATTAGGGGATTTTATGAAAGCAAATATTAAAAATGATTATGATGTTTTTGCAAACTTTCAAAAAAATGAAAATTATCCATTATATAGTTTAAATAGAAATGATTTAGCTTATTTTTTTGATTTATTAAATAAGTTTTATTTAGAATATAAAAATTTTATTAATATAGGTAGTAATATCCTATTTGGTTTAGAATTAGAATATGCTTATAAAATTAGTGAATATTATAATAATGATTCTATTGAAAAACTTAAAGCTAAAGAATTAGTTTACTGGCGAGTAAAACCAGAACCAACAGTTTATTTAGGTGGAGAAGTTACGTCGCCAATATTAACTGATGTTCCTAATAGTTGGGATGAATTATATCAAATATGTAATCTAATAAAAAAATATGCAATTGTTAATAATGATACGGGTAGTCATATTCATTTTGATCTTTCAATTTTAAAAAACGATATTTGTGTTTGGTTAAGATTTTTTAAATTATGGGCTGCTTATGAAGATGTAATTTATCGTTTTAGTTATGGAGAAAATTTAAATGAGCGTTCAGCATTATTAGAATATGCTAGACCAATTAGTAATAAATTATCAGAATTAGTTAAAGAAGAACATTATTATTTAAATAATTTAATAAATGATTTATCCTGCTTATTGTCATTTAAAGAAGATGCATTAAACTTTTTTAGTTATGATATGGCTGGAAATGAATATACAAAAACAATTGAAGTAAGAGTCCCTAATGGAACTTTAAATCCTATTATATGGCAAAATAATGTTAATTTTTTTGCTAAATTAATTCAATACACTAGCAGTGAAAAATATAATAATGATATAATTGAAGCAAGATTATTAGAACCTAAAGTTAGTAAAAATGATTTAGAAAAATATCGATTGATTAATACTCGATCAGCTTTAGAATTAGCGGATTTAATATTTAATAATAATGAAGATAAAATATATTTTTTAAGACAATATTTTAAAAACTTTGAAATAGCTAATGATAATTCTTATTACTTAGCAAAACAATTTACAGTTATAAGATAAAAATAAGGTGATGAAAATGAACTTAAATTCAAAAGAAGTTATTAAAAAAATAACAGAAATATTTAAAATTTATTTTAATAATCAATATGATGAACTTATTGATATGAGAATGAATGAAATTGAATCAATATTCTTCTACTATCCTCAAAAAAGAAATGAAAAAATAGAGGAAGCTGAATTACCTGTTTTTTTAAAATATTATGGAATAGATAATTTTCCTTATGATAAGAAATATTCAATATATAGATCAATTTTTATTTTTGAAAATGCTGGAATGTGTCCATATATAGATAATAATTCTTTAAAGATGATAATTTATATACCAATTTATGAAAATAAAAAAGAAATTACAGAACATTATTTATTTCATGAATTACTTCATGCTTTATATGAACATATAATATACGTAGATAATGAGAAAGTAATATCTCAATCCGGATTTGAACAAACAGATTATATGGATTATAAAAATAGTAAAAGAAAATATGAAAGAATAAATGAAGCAATTCATGATTTAATAGCAATTGATATTATGAGATTTGCTCATGAAAACAATATTTATTTATATTCTAATCAAAATAACAATTATAAACCCATTAAACAATTAAAACCAATTAATGTACTATATCAGTCATATAAAATAGAATTTGCTGAATATTTCTTAACAGGAAATATTACAGAACTACTTAAAATAATTGGTGAAGAATATTTTGAGGAATTAGTTGAATGGCTTAATATATTTTATGAAGAATATCCAAAAGAAAAAAGTGAAGATTATGCATCACTAATATTTTGTGGTATGATTATCATTAAAAAAATTATCGATAAAAAGACTAATAAAACTATAGATAATGTTTGACTTATAAGGTTCTTTTTGTTAAAATCTATATGTTTATGAGTTTTCTTATAAACCGCACTTGTAAGGTTTAAGTTACTATGTACACCTTGATGAGGCGAGTACCCATTATAATAAAGAAAGTGAGGGTGTAATATGAAAGCTATATTTGAAACTGGTGGTAAACAATATTATGTTCAAGAAAATGATGAATTATTTTTAGAAAAATTACCATTAGAAGTAGGTAGTAAGGTTGAATTTGATAAGGTTTTATTAGTTAATAATAAAATTGGTAATCCTTATGTTAAAGGCGCTAAAGTAGTGGCTGAAGTTATTAAACAAGGTA
>CAYFQA010000047.1:0-6167 GCA_964345145.1 uncultured Muribaculaceae bacterium
TTTCTTGAACGTTTACAGCTGTTCCCCAACTACTAGGAATATCATTCATTCTTCGATAAACAATTGCTCTTTCATTATTCCAACTCTTAAATACAGCTTCAACTGCACTCATTAGTTGTTCAACTGGATCTTGAGGAAATCCTTCTCCTGATAGTTCTTCATAATTTTCTTTAAAATGTTCAACAATTTCCATCATTTGTTCAGCATTAATATCTGTATCTAAATGAATATCTTTTTGTTCTTTATACTCATCAAAATAATGTTCAAATGATGTTTTTGGATAGTTCTTAACTACATCACTAAACATTTGAATAAATCTACGATATGAGTCATAAGCAAATCTTGGATTATCAGTTGCCTCTGCAAATCCTTTTACTACCTCATCATTTAAGCCTAGGTTTAATACTGTATCCATCATTCCTGGCATACTTGCTCTTGATCCAGATCTAACCGATAATAATAACGGATTATGTGGATCTCCTAATTTCTTACCTGTTACTTTTTCTAATTCAGCTAATTGATCTAAAATTTCTTTTTTTAATTCATCACTAATTTTAGCTCCATCATCATAATACTTATTACAAGCTTCAGTTGTAACAGTAAATCCCATTGGTACTGGTAAACCAATTTTAATCATTTCTGCTAAGTTAGCACCTTTTCCCCCTAATAGCTCTCTCATGTTTCTATCGCCTTCGCTAAATAGATAAACATATTTTTTCATAACATCTTCCTTTCTTGCGCCATTCTAATTATAGCAAATTTTAATACTTAATAAAACAAATATATTATTTATTTGTAAATATTTTAAGGTGACAAAGTCAGTCTCTTTAAATCTTGTTCAACTTGCCTACTTATTTCATTATTTTTATCAAGCAATTTATATCGACAATATCCACATAAAGCATAATAATCTATTTTATCTTGTTTTGTTAAAGCTGAATTTCCACCATTATTATCAGCAATTACAACTACTTCACCTTCAGAAGTAAATGTTCCATTTACTTTTCTAGCTGTATTATTAGCAACTGTTTTTCCACAAATTTGACATCTTCTTGTTAACTCATATTTTTCATCTGCATTTACAAATAATATTTCACTTGCTGGAAATATCTCTTGCTTAAAATTTGCTAGTAATCCATAACAAAGTATTTGTAAATCTATTTTTTCACTTTTACTAAGTGCATATAATTCATATGCTTGATTCGGTGTTAGAAATTGTGCTTCATCAATTAATAAAAAATCAAAATCAGTTATTTTAAAATTTTGTTTTTCAAAGTTTTCAATTATCGATAGTTCTGGATCTAATAAAACAGAAACAGGAAAATTACTTTTTCCAACAAATCGAGAATGAAGATAATCTTTTGCTTTTGTATCAACATTTGATTTTAATACAGCAACTCTTAAATTTGCTTCTTCTAAATTAAATTTTTCTAATATCAATTGAGCTGTTTTTGATGATCCCATTACTCCATAATAAACTATTAACTTCCCCATAAACTAACCTACTTTCTCGCTCTTGGATGTGTTTTTAAATAAACGCTTCTCAATTTATCATTACTTAGATGCGTATATATACTTGTTGTTGATAAACTAGCATGTCCTAATAAATCTTGTACCACTTTAATGCTAGCCCCTTCATTTAACATTATTGTTGCAAATGAATGTCTAAATGTATGTGGTGAAACATTTTTTTCAATCGCAGTTTTTTCTAAACTACGATCTAAAATATCATAGATTCCTCTTCTAGTTATTTTATCTCCTAAATGATTAACAAATAAATATTCATGTTCTTTGTCTTTCATTATTCTTGATCTAACATTTGGTAAGTATTCATTAATATTTCTTAATGCATATTCACCAAAATAAACTATTCTTTCTTTTTTCCCTTTTCCTAATATTTTAATACTTCTTTCTTTTAAATCTAAATCATTTGTTTTTATATTAATAAGTTCAGATACTCTAAGACCTGTTGCTAATAAAAGTTCAATAATTGTTTTATTTCTAATTCCCAAATCATCATCACCACAACTATTTAATAAATCTTCAAATTCATTATATTGTAAATAATTAGGTAATTTTTTTTCTTGTTTAACTCCTGAAACTAATTGAAAAGGATTTGTAATAACAATTTTTTCTCTTACTAAAAAATTATAGTAACCTCTTAAAGCACTTAAATTTCTAGAAATACTACTCGGTTTCAATTTTAATTCATTTAAATATTCTAAATACTCGGTTACAATTGGATAGGTTATATTTTTATATTCATATTGATTTTCTTTTAAAAAAGATTCAAATTTTATTAAGTCTAATTCATAGTTATTAATTGTTTCTTCAGAATAATGTCTTTGATATTTTAAATATTCTAAATACATATCTTTTTTTATCTTAACCACCCACCTTAAAACCATTGTAAATTATTAAGTCAAAAAAATCAATTTTTTATATATTTCCATTTATTTTTTCTATTACTTTTTTTACAAATAAATTAGTTTCATCAAACTTAAATCCATATTTTTTTAAAATATTTACTAAATCTTCAACAGTATCGCCATTTATTTTATTTGTATAAATAGGTTTAGCTTCTAGTTCAAAAAATATATGATCATTAACTATTTGAACATATATTTCATTTTCATCATTTATATATGCTTTATTGTGAATTTCAATATTTACTAATTCAACATAATCAAGTGATTTAAATAATTTTAAACCTTGATCAAAATCTTTTATTTCACAAACTAATGACTCTTGAAATAATATATTTCCACTTTCATCATATTTTTTATATTTCTTTATTACTTCAATACCTCGATCAATACTTTTTCTAATTATAATATAATTTTTTAATTGTTCTAAAACTGGTTTATCTTGATTATCTTTTTCAATTAAATAAGTATCATTTACAATAAATTCTCTTTGTAATTCAAAATTATTTTATTTTAATTTATTTTCTATTTCATTAAGATTATCTAAAGATTTAACACATATTTCTAACTCATTATACATAAATACCCTCCATTTTAAATATATAAATAGTATACCAAATAAAAAAATTAAAGATATGTATCTTTAATTTTATTTTTAAAATTTTATCTCATAAAATCTAAAAAATTAAGTTGTTTTGTATAACCTATTTCTGAATTTTTCTTTCTTATATCTTCAACTCTTTGTTCAAATTGTTTTTGTTGAGATATTTCATCAATAGGTTCATTTCCATATAAATGTCTAGAAATAGTCATTCCTAATCTTCTTGTATCTGGATAATTTTTATTATAACCTTTATATGTAACTTCATTTTCAATAAACTTTTTCATTATTTCTTTTGCTTTTTCAATTTCCAATCTAGCTAACTCCGGATCTTGAAATAAATTTTTACGAAGTAAATCTGCATATTTTCTTAATTCAAACATACTTAGACGAGCATAATTTTGACTTTGATAACGGTTAATTATTGCTTGAATAAGTTTATGATCTCCTTTTTCAATTGCTTTATTTAACATTTCTTTAATAATAGCTTCATCTAAAAACATTTTATCAAATGCATAAGCAATTCCTTCTTTTACTTCTACTTTATTAAATTTCGTACTATTTGGCTTACGTTCAATTCTAATTATATGTAATGGAAATGATTCCATTTCATAAACAGGTCGATAATTACAAACATAATATCTTAAATCAACAATATCTTGATCAGATAAACCATATTCATTGATAAAATTAATTACTTTATTGATCGAGTCTATATCACCATCTAATGCAGCTAATTCAGAAATAACATATCTTTTTAAAATGCTTTCCATTTTGTCATCACGATCATGACCCATATAAAAATTAAAAGCTGTTTTCAATTCATTTTTCAAACTATTATTTACTCCTATTTTTTCTGCAACACGACTCAATTGACCTTTAAATTCCATATCATATATATGGCAATCAGAAGTAGCCTCATAAAATAAACTGTTTGTAATATTCCATAATTTATCTCTTTTGTTAGCAATTACTAAATCTAGTTCTTCACCATGATCGATTAAAAAACTTTTTAATTGAGCTTCGTTTTGAAATAAACTAGTTGTAAATTTATCAATATCACCTAAATTATCTTTATTTAAGTTACTGCTTTGATAAATTGGTATTTGTTTCCAATTAATTTCAGTATAGTTTCCACTATTGGTTTTATATACTAAATTATACTTGACCATATGACCAACTCCCCGGTCATGTATAATAGCAAAACAGAGTCTTTTTGTCAAATAAAAACTGTTTTTAAAAAACAGTTTTTTTAATTATTATTCAGTTTGTGATTCTTCAGCTACTAATCGTTCTAAATTTTCATCAACAAATGCTTGAGTTTCTTCATCTTCGATAGCCTCTAGAGAAATTTCATCATCTTTTTCAATAACTAAAGATGCATATATATTATCTTCTTCTAATGAATCAATAGTATAAATCATGATGTCTTGATCAGTAATTGGATGAGTAATAACATCAACTACTGTTATTTCAACATCTCTACCTTCTAAATTAACAGTTACTTTATCTTCCGCCACGACTTTTTTCACCCTCTTTTTTCTTCTTATTTTCAACTACTTGTTTTTTATTTCTACTCAAAAATCCTTTTAAAACAAGTTTTTTATTTTTTTGCATTAATTCAACTAATTTAGCTTTATTTAAATTACCTGTTTTACCTAAATTTAATCTTTTAGCAATTGTTTTTAATTCATATAAGTTCATTTTACTTATATCTTTACCTCGAAGAATATCAAATACAGAACGAACCATAAAACCAACTAATTTAGGATTCGCTGCTTTTTGAGATAATTTTGCAATTAATTCTTCTTTTTTTAGTTTACCAACTGAAATACCTTCTCGTTTTGCTATTGTCTTAAGTTCATCTTGTGTTAAATTTTCAAACAGTTTTTTTCTTGTTCGTCTAAATTCACCTTGAACTCTTCTACTTCTTTTTTCCTTAACCATATTAGTTGCTAAGGTACCTAATGTTTTATCATGAAAAAACTTATTAATTGCATATGGTTTAAATTTAACTCGATAAAATGTTTCAACTGTGTGTTTTAATTCACTTATTTTATCTAAAATTTTAGTGGCTTTTGTTGTTTTATTTAGACCGTTTTTTTCTAATTCAGCTTCTAGTTCTTCTCTATCTTGTTTTCTTTGTTCACTTTGTTTTTCTTTAGCATTAAATTTAATATAATTTGCTTCTAGTCTTTCCGTTCTTTTTTGAGCTTTATAACGGAATTTTTGACGGTGCTTTATAACATCAACCATTTTTAATTCTACTGCTCTTCTTTGAACTTTCATTAAATATCCTTGTTTTTTGCTTAATCTATTTACTTCCATTAATAATTCTTGTTTCATTGGATCATTATTAGCATATTTTTTAGATCTTGCTATTAAGACATTTTTTTGAGATTCGATTCTATTGATTTTACAATCACGAAAATTAATTGCTGTTTTAAATATTTTATGTTGATCAATAACTGAACGATCATGTAAGAATGCATCAGCAGATTTTGATTGAGCTTGAGAAATTGCCGCGCTATAAAATTCAATTTGATCTTCAAATTGTTCTAGTTTTGTTTCTAATTTTCTTTTTGTTGATTCGGGTAAATTTTCTTGTTTTAATAATTCATTTGTTCGTTCATGAAGTTCTAAAAATTGTGTTCGCTCAAAATTATATTTATCAATTATTAACTGTTTTATTTCTTCATGTGATTTTTTTGAATTTTGTTGTTCTTCTCTGTTTCGTTGTGGATCTATATTCGGTTCTAAATCAATATTCGGTTCTAAATCAATATTCGGTTCGATTGGAATTTTAGTAATATCAATACCTTTAAGTTTATAATAATGATCAAAAACATAGGCAACAGATTCTATTAATTCTCTGTCGTCCGTTATTCTTGCTAATTCTTCTTCAATCTTACGCATTTTGCTTGGATTTAAATTATTATTTTCAATATTATTGATATACTCTAAATCTGTCTGACTATGAGCTATAATTTCTTCTAATACTTTAACAAGACTCTTAAAATCATTTACTAAATTAGTTTTAACTTTATTTTTTCTAATTAAAGTTTCTAATGTTTCAATTATTTCCATAATTATTCCTCATTAAAACTTTTATACATTGCAAGAATATTTTTATATTCTTC
>CAYFQA010000047.1:6177-6813 GCA_964345145.1 uncultured Muribaculaceae bacterium
TATAAAAATTAAATGAAATAGATGATTTTTTTTCACTAGATATTATATCTAGTGAAAAAGAATCTTCTGTTTCATTTAAGATTGATATAAATATTTCATCATTGTTTAAATCTAAAATATTATAAACTATATATTCTTTATTATATTCTTCTGATTCAAAAATATCTAAAACATCGATCGTAACATCTTTACCATCTAAATTAACAGTTAGTTTTGTATCAATTTCTTCCATTCTATCACCCTTTTTCAATTTTATTGTAACACATTATTATTTTATAATGTAAATTAAACACTTAATGTTACATCCAGTTGTCATTTTGAATTTCTTTAATTTTTTGATAAATATGAGCCCATGAATAAACACGATGAATATTTTGACCTTCTATAAACTGATTATATAAAGCATTATAACAAATAGTTGGGATATGCGAAGAAATCATTGTTACATTTCTTGGTTTATCTTCAACCATGATATCAATATTCATATCTTGGCAATAAGAAAGTTTATCTTCTTCAGAAAACACCAATTCATCATAAACAATATCATTTCTTTTTAACCAAGACTTAACCAGTTCTTGCATTTCTTCTTTTGGTAATGTGTTTTCTTCTGTTCCCCCTCTTGCAGTCATAATTATT
>CAYFQA010000048.1:0-2432 GCA_964345145.1 uncultured Muribaculaceae bacterium
GATTAACTCTTTTATTCTTTTTAACATTATTAAAACATCATTAACATTCAAATTTCCAAATGCTGAATTGGCATATGGATTTTTCATATTTAGACTAATATTTAATTCTTTTAATTTATCTCTACCAATATAATCAACTAACATTAAATATGCAGCATTATCACTAGAATGAATTGAACAAGCTAATAATTCTCTTAGAGGTACAGTTGTATTAAGTTTTTTTGTTGTCATACAAGGAGAACCTTTACGTTGATATTTTGAAATATATTTCAAAGTTTCATTATCTAAATCAACTTCATTTTGGTTAGACTTTTCAATTAAATAAATCAAACTTAGTAATTTGTTAATACTAGCTCCATTATAATCAGTAGTTTCTTTTCTAACTTTAGTATATTCGTTTTTAAAATTATAAAATTTATAACTTAAATTCTTTTTTTCTACATAATTATCTATTTCTAATTCTAAATTATTAATTAATTCATTTTTAAACTCTTCTTGATAAGGTTTATTTAAACACTCATCATATTTTCTTTTATCCTCTATTCTCTTTTGTTCTAATAAATCTTGTTCTCTTTTAGCTTGCATTCTTGACTCTGCTAAAGCTCTTTTTTCTGCAAGTAATTTTTTATCAATAAAAATAGTATCTTTAATTAAAGGCACATAAAAAGGACTACTTAAAATCAAAGCAATTATTATTAACACATAAAAGACTTTCTTCTTTAATTTTCTTTTCATTTGTTTTCTCCAATGCATTTTATCTTATTTATTATTATACCATATTTATCATTTTTCTTTGTTACTTTTCCATTAACAATTATAACTTTATTTTCTTTAATTTCACTTAATAAATTTATATTTCTAGGAAATAATATAAATTCACTAGAGCCTGTTTCATCACCTGCAGTTATAAATGCCATATCTTCATTTCTTTTAGTTTTAATTTCTTTTATTCTTTCAATTAAAACAACTATTTCAATATTTTTATCAAAATATTTTTCAACATCGATAATTTTTACCATGTTTTTAGTATAATAATTAACTGTTGGATGATTACTAATATAAAAACCTACTAATTCTATTTCGTTTTCTAATAATTGTTTAGTATTCATCTCTACTGCTGTTTCTAAAATTGGTTTAGCTACTAAGGAACTATCTAAATCTTTTACTAAATAAGCATAGTCATATATATTATCTAGATTTGTCAATAAAGTTTGACGATTATAATCAGTTTTGTCAAAGACTCCAACTTTAATTAATTTTTCAACTATTTCTTTTGGTATTTCTTTATTTAAACTTTTAATAGTAAAGCCAAATATATCATCTTCTTCATCAAATAATTCATTTAAAATTTGAACTTGATTAGCGCTTATTCCTTTAATTAAAGTTAATGGTAAACTAATCTTGTTATCAATAATTTGATATTTATCTTTACTTGTTTTTAAATTAAAATCAATTATTTTAATTTTCATTCTTTTAGCCATATTTAAATACTCTTTTGTTTTATTAACACTACCAATACTAGAATTAAGTAGATTTGTTATAAACTCAACTGGATAATTAGCTTTTAAATAAGCAAGCTGATAACTAACTAAAGCATAGGAAACAGAATGGGCTTTATTAAATCCATAAGAAGCAAATTTTAAAATAAGTTCAAATACGTTTTCAGCTAAATTTTTCGAATAATTATTTTTTAAACATCCTTCTATAAACTTATTTTTTTCTTGAGCTAATAAATTATAATCTTTTTTACTCATTGATTTACGAACTAAATCACTTTCAGATAATGAGTATCCAGCCATTTTAGTTAATATTTGAATTATTTGTTCTTGATAAATAATAATTCCATAAGTATATTTTAAAATACTTTCTAAATCAGGATGAATATAATCTATTTTAGCTAAACCATGTTTACGTTTAATAAATAGATCTATGTTATCCATTGGTCCAGGACGATATAAAGCAACTGCTGAATAAAGATCACTGAAAACATTTGGTTTTAATTTCTTTAAGAAGTTTTTCATACCTTCAGATTCAAATTGAAATATTCCATCTGTATCTCCATTAGCAAATAATTCATATGTTTTTGGATCATCAAGTGGGATATTTGCTAGATCTAGCTTATCTTCTATTAAATCTAAACAATTATGAATTATTGTTAAATTATTTAATGCTAATAAATCCATCTTTAAAAGACCAATACTTTCTAAGTATTCCATCGTTACTCCAACTAAATTATTATCACCAGAACTAGTTAAAGGAACAATTTCTATTAAAGGTAAAGAAGATAATACTACACCTGCAGCATGAGTACTTGTTTGTTTTTTTAATCCTTCTAAATTTATCGAAATTCTATATACTTTTTTCAACATTTCATTTTCTTCAATTAATGATTTTAATTTACAAAGATGCTTTTAATTATAAAAATAACAAAA
>CAYFQA010000048.1:2442-6803 GCA_964345145.1 uncultured Muribaculaceae bacterium
CTGAGCATTTATTTCTTTTAATAATTTATTAGCAATATTATCTTCAATATCGAATATTTTAATTACATCTCTTAATACTTGCTTACTTTTTAAAGTACTAAAAGTTATTATTGATGCAACATTTTCTTTACCATATTTTTCTTCTAAATATTTTTTAATTTCATCTCTTCTAACATCTTCAAAATCAACATCAATATCTGGCATTGTTATTCTTTCTTTATTTAAAAATCTCTCAAATAACAAATCATATTTAATAGGATCAATATTTGTTATTCCTAATGAATAACTGACCAAACTACCTGCAGCTGAACCACGAGTATTTACTAAAATATTATTTTTATGTGCATATAAAACATAATCATAAACAATTAAAAAATAATCAACAAATCCCATTTCTTTAATAACAGTTAATTCTTTTATTAATCTTTCTTGATATTCTTTAGAAATATTATTATTTAATCTTTTCTTTAATCCTTTAACACTTAACTTTTGTAAAAATTGATAACTATCTTCTTCAATTTTATATTTTGGTAAATATCTTTTATTTTGAGGAATTACAATATTAATTTGTTCACTAAAGTTAATAGTTGATTTTCGATCTTCTTCTGTGATACATTTATTTTCTTTTAAATTTAGATCTGTATAGTTTTGAAGTGGATAATTAGATATATTTTTTCCGAAATTTATCATTTCTAAATAATTCAAAAGTTCATTTTCATTTTTATTTAACATCTTAACAATACTAAGATAAACTATATTTTCAGTAATTACTAAAGCATTTACTTTTTCTTCTTTACATTGATATGCTAAATAAATTTCTTTTTTCCCTAATTCTTGATATATATTATAGCTAGAAAAAGGTAAAACAAAAAAAATATTTAAACTATATAAATCTAAATCCGATATAGTCAAATCTCGTTCTTCTTTAATTCGACCCAAAACAAATAAATTTTGTAAACCTTGATAATTTTTAGCATATAAATAAATTGGATAACTATTATATTTTATTTCTAAACCAATAATTGGTTTTATTTTATTTTTTTGGCATTTTAAATAAAACTCAATTATTCCATACAAATTATCATCCAAGATACCGATAGTATTGAATTTATGTTCTTTAGCATAGTCAATTAAAGTATCAATTTTAATTAGACTATTTAATAAACTATAATCTGTTTTTATTCCTAAGGGAACATAATTCATAATACCACCCTCCTAAATAATTATATCAAAAAATAATTAAAACTTATCTTAAAAGAGACTTATTTCATGATTAATTTTTAAATGCTTATAAGCTTTATCAGTAACAACCCTTCCTCTTTGAGTTCTTTTAATATATCCTTCTTGTAATAAATATGGTTCAACTACATCTTCAATTGTTGTTACTTCTTCACCAATTGAAGTTGCAATTGTTTCAACACCAACTGGTCCACCATTAAACTTAGTTATTAAAGCTGTTAAATATTCAATATCAATTTGATCTAAGCCATGTTCATCAACTTTTAATTTACCTAATGATTTTAATGTAATATCTAAATCTATTTTATTATTTCCTAATACGATTGCAAAATCTCTTACTCTTTTACACAATCTATTTGCTACTCGAGGAGTTTTTCTACTTCTTCTGGCAATTTCTTTACAAGCATCATCATCAATCTCAACTTCTAAAACTCTACAAGTTCTTTTAATAATCATTTGTAATTCTTTTTCTGTATAGTAATTTAATTTAGAAACAATTCCAAATCGATCACGTAATGGAGCAGATAAATCTCCTGAACGTGTTGTTGCACCTACTAAAGTAAATGGTGGTAAATCTATTTTTAATGTCCTGCTCGAACCATCAGCACCAACAATTATATCCAAAGTGTAATCTTCCATCGCTGAATATAATATTTCTTCTATAAACCTTGGTAATCGATGAATTTCATCAATAAATAAAACATCACCTGGTTCAAGTGTACTTAAAATTGCCGCTAAATCACCACTTTTTTCAATCGCTGGGCCACTTGCTGTTTTTAAATTAGTTTCGAGTTCATTAGCAATTATATGAGCTAAAGTTGTTTTTCCAAGACCAGGAGGACCATATAACAAAACATGATCTAAGGCTTCATCCCTCATTTTCGCAGCTTTTATAAAAATAATTATATTTTCTTTAACATCATCTTGACCAATATACTCATCAATTCGACTAGGTCTTAATGTCAATTCATAATCATCATTAATATCTTTTTCTCCATCGATAATTCTACTCATACAACCTCCTATTTAAGTAATAATCTCAAAGCTTCTTTGACTTGATTCTCAATCGGAATAGAAGAATCTATTTGAACAATTACTTTTTTAATATCTGCATTCTTATAACCTAAGTTTTCTAAAACACTTATCAATTCATCATAATTATTACTTTTAATTTCTTCTGTTTTTACTAATTTTCCTTTTAAGTCTAAAATGATTTGTCTAGCCAATTTTTCACCAACTTTCGGAAATTTAGTTAAATATAAAATATTTTCACGATCAATTGCATCAACTATTCCTTCAACTGAACCTGTTGCAAACATTGGCAACGCTATTTTGGGTCCAACACCTTTTACATCAATTAATCTTAAAAACAATTCTTTTTCTTCTATATTTTTAAATCCATATAAAGTATACATATCCTCACGAATATGATTATATAAATATACTGTTACTTCATCTTTTAAATGATATGCATATGGATTAGCAACATAAATTAAATAACCTATTCCATTGTTGTCTACAATTATATGATTTGAATTAATATCTTCAACTATACCTTTTATATATCCATACATTTTATCACATCCTGACTTTAGTTTATCATGCAAACAGATGTTTGTAAAGAATAGTTAAAAAAAGAAATAAATATTTAAATTTATTTCTTTTTTAATTTAAAATTTCGGGATTTGTCCTTTTTCTTGTTGTTTTCTATGTCTGGCCATAGTCTCAGATAATCTACCTAAAATTTTTTTAGCCGGTTCAACTCCACCTTTAACTAATAATTGATTAGCTAATTTTACTTGAGTTTCGATAGAAAATCTATATACTTGATCAAACCAATAAGTTAATTCGGTTGATGTGTTTTTAACTATAGCTTCAATTAATTCTGGTTTTAAAAATGACATATTTAATGATTCAATATCATTAATTAAAGTTAAGTAATTTAATTTATCACCAAGTTCAAAATTATATAATTCACGACCTTTTCGTTTAACAGTGAATGGTAATTCCATAATTAAATTACCAACATAACCATTTCTAAACATAACTAAATCTTCTTCAGTTATCATCCCGTCTCTTAATCGATCATTTACCTCATATATAAAAGTAGCAATTAAGTGTCTATCACCATTATAGTTAACTATTTGAGATAACAAAGTTGGGTTGTGTAGTATTTCTCTAACTCCACCCATTGCTTCAAACATTTTTCTTTGGTCTTGAACAGATATTCTTGTTTCTACTTCTGGTTCATTTGGCATTTTTAATGCATTATCAATACTTTCCTTTTTATTCCACCTCTATATTAAAATTATACCATATTTTATTTAAATAACATTACTTTTTCACATTATTTACAGAAGAAATCTTATCCCTATTATTATAATTGTTTTCTTCTAAAATAAATGGCATTAAAAGTATCATTAAAGTAATTGGTACTAAAAATATAACTGAAACTAAACTTATTTTAAAAGGAATTTTATTTAATGATGATTTTATTTCTAATATTCTTTTTTCTTTTAAATAATTTATTTGAGTCTTTAAACTATCTTCAACACTAGTTCCAAATGTATTAGCTTGAGTAATATTTAAAATTATATTATTAACTATTGGACTTGGAATTCTTTCTTTTAATGATATTAAAACTTCATCTAAAGTTTTACCTAAATCAAGTTCAGAAAGTGATTTTCTAAATTCTAAAGCTAATTCACTTTTTAAATTACTAGCAGTTATCTTTAAAGAATTTTCTAAATTACGACTACTATTTAATGTCATAAGTAATACTTCAAAAAACAATATAGCCTGCTCATCTAAATATGAAACTCTTTTTTTTATTTTTAAATCAAATTCTAAATACTCATAAATATACCAAATAATTATCGCGAATAATGGACCATAAAATATTCCATATGGTAAAAAAATTGGTACAAAAGTTAATAAAAGACATAAAATTAATCGTGTTCTTAAAAAATAATCAACATCTACTTGACTACTTAAACCAAGTAACTTTACTTTTCTTTCAATTTTATCAACTGTACTTTTCCTATAAATTTTTCTTGTTAGACTATCACTTTTTTTTTTTTTTTTACTCGCATTATCTTTCTAACAATTACTATATAAGAATT
>CAYFQA010000049.1:0-2490 GCA_964345145.1 uncultured Muribaculaceae bacterium
GGTAGTTATGGAAGAAAAAAAAGTTTATGTTTGCACTGTATGTGGTTATGAAGTTGAAGGGCCTCTACCAGAAGACTATATTTGTCCATTATGTGGTGTAGATATTACTCATTTTGTTGAAAAAGAAAATTAAAAGAAGGTTTAAACCTTCTTTTTCTTAAGCCATTTCTTTCCATCTACTATTCTTGAAATTAACATACTACTTGCCGAGTCACCAACTACATTTAAAACTGTTGCTGGTGGATCTATTATTGTCGCAATAATTGTTACTATAGCTAAAGAGGCGATTGGACATCTCATCATTGTTATAATAAACCTTTTAGAAATTTTTCCACCACCAATTGGAACAGCTGATACTAATAATGTTGCAACTAATGAAACTAATAATATTTTTCCTAAACTAGGTGTTGTTTGAAATAAATAAACTAAAAACATTATTTTAAATACACTTCCCATTGTTGATCCATCTTTATGAAAGCTTGTTCCTAAAGAAACAGTTGTATCTGCTATATCATTAGAAACTCCCATTTCTTTAACACTTTTAATATTTACTGGCATACTTGCTGATGATGAACAAGTAGCTAAAGCTGTAATTGTTGGTGGAACAATATTTTTCCAATAACTTATTACTGCTTTCTTACCACCAGCTACAAATGCATACAGAGTATAAATTACAAAATATATAACTAAAGAAGCTACTGTATAAATTATAAATGTCTTTAAATACCCAATTGCTATTTCATTACCAAATGTTCCTGTCATAGTTGCAAAATAACTACCAAGACCAATTGGAGCATAATACATAATTATTTTTAGAAGGCTTTCGATAACAGAAGAAGCGCTTTCAAGCAATTTTAAGAAGTCTTCTCCTTTTTCTTTGGCCATATTTATAGAAATACCTATCATAATTGAAAATATTATCAAAGCAATCATATTTTCATTAGTAAATAATTTATTAAAATTATTTACACTAATCATATTAACAGCTCTCGTTAAAAGATCTAATTCTACTTTTTCTTCAACTAGTTCCATATCTAGTGTTTCAACAATTTTTTTACTATCTACTGAATTAACTAATTTTATTCTTGTACTAATTATACCAATAATTACTGCAACTAATGATGTTATTAAAAATACTGAAATAATTGATATTAATATTTTTCTTAATCTTTTTGGTTGTTTCATTCTACCGATCGAAGTAGTAATTGTTAAAAAGATTAAAGGTACAATAATAACTAACAACATATTTAAAAATAAATCTCCTAATGGTTTTATGACTAGTATTTTTTCTTTAAAAATTAATCCTAAAATTCCACCTATAATAATTGAACCTAATAAAATAACTGATGACTTATAATTTTCCCATATTTTTTTCATTATAATCTCTCCTTCTATTTTAATTATAAATATAATTAAAATATTATCTACATTCTTTAGTCCACAAAGTCCACATATGATATAATTTATTTATGGAAAAAAATTATATAAAAATGAATGATAATAAAAATTATCTTTCTTTAGGAAATATTTTTAATCTTATTAAATTAGTGGCCAAATCTAAGTCCACTGCGATGCAACTTGAAATTTTTGCTTCAATATTTAATATAAATAATGTTAATAAGACTACTGTTAATAATTATTGTACCGGTTATAGGGCAATTAGTATTCCTTATAAACAAATGTTTATAGATTTAAAAAATGAGTTTATTAATGATTACAATGTATTTATTCCAATGTTAATTTCAATATTAAGAATTCTTGATGAAGAAATATATTTACAAAATGAAAATAGTTTAGAATTAATTAATAATAATATTCGTTTAAAAAAATTATGTCAAAAACTTTATTCACTTGCACTTACCGATCTCCAAGTAAATAAGCTTTTTCTAAAAAAAATTAATAAATTATATGAAAATAATAATTTATATGAATGTTTCATTAATTATCTTTCTTATGCTATTTTAGATAACACTCAACCAAAATATATTCAAAAAATAACTATTGATATTTCTAAAGAAGAATTGATTGATTATTTAAAAATTAAACTTTATGAAGGTGTAAGTTATATTAATTCCTTAAAAGAATTAGCAAAAAAGAATCATATGTATGCAAATGCCGAATTAGGTTCTTTAGAATTTAGTGGTTTAATTACAGGTACTACTGATTATAAAAAATGTTATGATTATTATTATCAAGCAGCATTAAAAGATCATCCTAAAGGTTGTTGGATGGTTGCAAATCTTATTTTAACAGAAAGAGTAGATGGTGATTTCGATACTGCTTGGCATTATTTAAATCATTCTATTGATTTAGGAAGTGTTGCAGGATTAAATACAATGGGTAATTGTTATTTAATTGGTAATACACCTTCAAAGAAAAAAAATTTAAATAAAGCTTTAGAATATTATAAAAAAGCAAGTGATTATGGTTATGTTTATGCATTTAATAATTTAGTTAAGTTTTACGAACAAAAAGATAAAGAAAAAGCTT
>CAYFQA010000049.1:2500-6736 GCA_964345145.1 uncultured Muribaculaceae bacterium
AGTTAAGTGCTGATTTAAAAGAAAGTTGGGCTTTAAATAAAGTTGGAGAATATTATAGAAAACAAGGCGATTTAAAAACAGCATATATTTACTATAATGAAGCTATTAATTCACCGATAAGCGAAAGAAACTATTATGCTTATTATAACTTAGCTAAATATTATTACTTAGTTGGTAACAAAGAGTTAAAAATCAAAAAAGATGTTAACAAAGCTTTAGAATATTTACAAATAGCTAATGAAAATGGAGTTAAAGGAGCTGAAGATATATTAAAAGAGTATTCTTAAAGAATACTCTTTTTTAACCTTCAAACCATTCATCAATAACATCTTTTTTCTTCTTTTTTTGTTTCTTTTTTGATTTTTCTTTTTTAAGTTTTTCTTTTTTAGGTTTTTCAATACTGTCTTTTGGCTTTCTTTTATTTGAAACCACACTTATTAAAGTAACTAATAAAATTATTGATATAGTTGCAAAAATAACCGCTAACCATAAATAGACATTTCTATCTTCTTTAATTTTTGGTAACTTTTTTTGTTCTGATTTTACATATCTTTGAATAGTATTTTCTTTTTCATCATATGAATAGTAATTTTCTTCGTTTGTCTCTAAATTCAATCCATATAACAAACTAAATTTAGAATCATTATTAGATTTTAATGTTTCAATATTCAAACCATTTAAAACTTCATTACTTTTAACATATCCATCAATAACATCTTTAATTTTTAATATTTTTATATATAGATTTCCAAAGTTCAAGTAATTAAATTCTTGATATTGTTCATTATCATATTCAAAAAAATATGTATCTCCATTTTCATCCTTTAATAATAATAAAGTAATATCCGCTACTTCATTATATAAACTTCCAACCATTTTATCATTTAATTCAATTTCTTTTAAAATAAATGTTTCAGGAATATTAACCCCGTCTAATGATCTAACTACTGAATATTGTACATCATTTACTAAAACATTAATTGGTTCTAATTCTTTAACTGTAACATTTATTGTATAAGTTCTTTTAGAACCGTTTTGAGCAGTTACTACTACATAAACTTTATTTAAACCTTCTATTAAGTCAACTGTACCTAAACCTGATACTTTAGAACGAGAATCTTGTTTAGTACCCTTAATAGTTATTTGTTTAACATCGTTTTCAACTATTAATGAATAATCTAATTTTTCTTTATCAAAACTTATTTCATAGCCTTCAATTGTTAATGTTTTTAAATAATTATCTTTACTTAAAGACGCTTCTAATTCAGCTTTAGTAAGTATATTGACAGTTGCTCCTGAAAGGTTAACTCCCATATACTGTTCATTCCATCCTAAAACAGCAACTGAAGAAGTATTAAATGTTACTTTTCCACTTTTACGAGCTTTAAAATTATAATTATAAGTTACTGTTTTGGTATTAGCATTTGGTGCAGCAGCTACATAATGCGGTGGAACATCTGAAGAAATTAATTCTACTAAATCTTTATTATAATTTAATGAATATTCCCAACTTCCTAATGCTTCTTTTGATGTTATCGTGACTTTTACTCTAACTGTATTTCCAACAACTAATTTTGTTGAATTAGCCGTTACTTTAACATTCGCGGTTGCAGCATTGACATTATTAATAAGTAATAATGAACTAATTAAACCAATTATAAATATATATATTTTTTTCATATATCCTCCTTTTAAAACTCAATTAAGTTTAAAATATATTTTTGAACCAATAATAAATCAACGATCGATATTTTATTATCATTATTAACATCAATTGCTTTTAAATAAGGTCCTTGTAAATTATTATATTTTAATATATATTTTTGAACTAATAATAAATCTGCAATTGTTACCTTGCCATCTCTATTAACATCAATCGCTTTTAAATATGGACCCTGTAAATTACTATATTTTAATATATGTTTTTGGACTAATAATAAATCCGCGATTGTAATTACACCGTCACCAGAACCATCACCAATAACAACTAATTCTAATTCTGTTAAACTACCATTATTATTCATTATTAATTTATCCCCAGTAGCGACAGAAGTTGCCTTAATGTTACCTTTTTTATCTTTAACTTCAACTTTTAAAGAATTATTTACTTTTAAAATTCTATTTGTAATATCGTTTACAGATGAACCCTCTTTTAAATTTAAAATATATTTACCATCACTTACTAAATTTGATTTAGTAATTATTTCTGTTGGAGTTAAATTAATAATCTCATCCACATTAGCTTCTATAAATTCAAGATTTATTTTATAAGTATTAACACTTTTATTTTGAGCAGTAACAACAACATTTATTACTGGATTTGATTTTGATATATTTATTTGACCTATACCACTTACTTTAGTATAAGCATTTATTATACTAGCATCTACTAACACAGAAGTTGTATTTATTGGTAATACGACAGTATATTCATTAACATCATGACTAAAATTTGGAACTGTATTACCATTTATTTTTAAATCTTTTAAATGATTGTTTGGATTACCACTCGTTGGTAATTTGGTTTCTAAAGGCATATCTAAATAAATCGGTATTCTAAAAATTATCTTTCTATTTAATTTATTATTATTTTTATATGCGTTATAAATTGTTGATCCTTCACTTAAGGGTGCAGCTATATTTTGCATATACTGATTAGTATGAGGTGTTGTGAACCCCGATGTATTAAATTTTTGAAAATAAATTGTATTTTGACCTTTATCAAAATATTTAGTAATTAAAAATTGTGCTCCACCATTAATTCCTTTTTGAGCAGTATCCCAAGGACGTCCATAAGTTGATTCAAAACCGCATGCCGGACCACAAGCATAAGCCATTCCTCGTGCTGATGGAGTTTTATTTGGACAACAACTATCCATATAAGATCCAATATTATAAAAATTATAATATCCTGTTAATACTTTATCACAATATCGATAAGGATATTTACCACTTACGCGATAATAACCAGCTGTCTTATTACCTATTTCCACTCGTGAACGTGTCGCTAAATGAAGAGGACTAATCGATCTTTCAGTACCACTCATTGTTTGTTTTGCCGCTTGATAAAACTCCTCAATATATCCTTTTAAATTATTATTACCACTTAAAATATAACTAACTAAATCTTTTGTATGACTTTCGCTATTATATTCTAAACTTTCAAACATAAATATATTTTTTTCACTTAACCAATTTCTAGGGTCTAAATAATAGGCATTTGTTTCTGGATTTGTTTGTTTACAACCAACATCAATTTCTATAAATTCATCTTTTAAATAATCAAAAGAATATGTATTAACTGCATAAAGTCCTTGATCACTCGAATAAGTACAATTTTTCCCTCCAACACTTTGAGCATTAACAATATCTTGAAATTTTAAATTAGTTATAACTGGAATAAATTCCCATAAAGGAAATTCATCATGAAGAGTTGCAAGTAAATCAGCATAACCTGGTTGATCAAACCCTTCAGCAATTAAATATTCTTTATATGTTGCAAATTGTTTTGGATCTTTAGGAACATAAGGAGTTCTAAATTCAACATAAGACGAACATACATAACCAACTTCATCTTCAAATAAACCCTTATACCAACCACTAACACATCCATCGCCAGTAAATAAATCTTTGTTTTCCATAACTAAACTGTGATTTTGACTACTATATAAATTTCGAATTATAGGGTAATTAGTTCCTGGTCCTTCTCTGAATCTTACTGTATTCCCAGTAATAAAACCCTCAAGTGAAGAAGCATTTATATTACTTATAAATAGGAAAAATAAAACAAAAGCAAATACTATTTTTTTTCTTTTCATTATATACTCCTCCATGTAAAATATATTATAACATGGTTTAATTACTATTTTTACTTCCATAGCTAATTAGACAGTGTTAATTGACATTTGTTTTAATTGAATAATTATACTCATATGGTATAATTTCATAGTAGGAAGTGAAATTGTGAAGTTTAAATCTAAGTTAAAAAAAGTTAATAAATTTTTATTAAATATATATATAATTTTATCCTTAACTTTCTTAATCGGAATAGTTCTTTTGTCTATAAACTTATCCTATTTAGTTAGTATTGAAACTTTTCTAAGAATAATTGTTATTATAATTTTATCTTTATTCTTAATGTTTTATATACTTTATGGATTTGTTTGGTTATTTTCTAAAAAAACAACAAAATTATTATTATTTTCTTTCTTTATCTTAATTTTTTCTTTTATAACT